>JAQGHS010000592.1 GCA_028291605.1 Planctomycetaceae bacterium
GGGCTCAGCACGGAATCGAGTTTTCAGTGCGAGAACATTCGTGGCAGCAGCCCAGGGGTGGTACGGTTGTTGGAAACGGTCCGGAAAGTGGCGAGCAGCGATGCCTCAGTCTTGATCCGCGGAGAAAGCGGTACCGGCAAGGAATTGCTCGCCGAGGCCATCCATCAGAATAGCCATCGCAAACAGGGGCCGATGGTGAAAGTGCATTGCGGTGCGTTGTCGGCCGGGCTGTTGGAGAGCGAACTGTTCGGCCACGTGAAAGGTGCCTTTACGGGTGCTCATCGCGATCGAGCCGGCCGGTTCGAAATGGCGAATGGCGGCACATTGTTCCTCGACGAAATTGGCGACATTTCGTTGGAGACACAGATCAAGCTGCTGCGCGTGTTGCAGGAACGCGAATTCGAACCTGTCGGTGGGACACGAACGGTCCAAGTCGACGTGCGGCTAATCACGGCCACTCACCAGAACCTCGAAAAATTGATCGCCGACGGACGGTTCCGGGAAGATCTGTTCTATCGGTTAAACGTGATCACGATCACTCCGCCACCGTTGCGGGACCGCCCGGATGATATCATCGAACTGGCGATGTATTTCATGTCTCGAGCCGCCCAGCGCTTGAACAAGTCGATTCAGCAGATCGAAGGGATCGCCCTAGAACGCCTGAAGCATTATGCCTGGCCGGGGAACATCCGCGAGTTAGAGAATGCCATCGAACGAGCCGTCGTCCTCGCCGAAGGGGAACGCATCACGCTCCATGACTTGCCGCAGGAAATCCTCAGCGGTCCCTCCAGTTGGCTGTCGACGGACCATCGCAAAGCGAAACGCATCGCGGGTCCAGCGGGACCGATTGCGACGCCAGAAGACGCCGAGATCATGCTCGACGCCGAGTTGCGGCAGTTGCGGGCCGCACTCGAACAATGCGGCGGCAACAAGGCCGAGGCAGCCCGTCTGCTGGGAATGCCTCGCAGTACGTTCTTCAGCAAGTTGAAGAAGTTGGCGCTGTCATAATTACGGTAAGGGGTCGGGCGTGCGACAGTCTCCAACCAATCAATCGGTCAAAAAAAGAGTTTTTGCCACGGATTGACACAGATGAAACACGGATTAATTGCAATAACGGGCTATCCTGGCCGTGTTCGAACGACGCTGGATCGGTCGACGAATTGCAGGAGTTACGAAAAATTCTTGGAACACTGATCTCCGCTAATCCGGATCATTTCTGGTTGAGATCTTAATTTGATTTTCTCTGTTTTGATCAGTGTTGATTAGCGGAGATCAGTGTTCCAAAACTCCTTTCCTATCGTCACTCTGAATCCGGGGGGCGGATCCGCCCGCACACCAGTGGCTTCCATGATTGGCCACCGGTGGCAGGCATTTGGGGTCGCAAGGCCAGAATGAATTACGGCTTCTTTTCAGGTGCCGGTTTCTTTTCACCCTCAGGCTTCTTTTCACCGTCAGGTTTCTTCTCACCATCGGTCTTCTTGCCGGGTTCTTTCGTTGCAGCAGCATCGTCCGGCTTCTTGTCTCCGCCCTTGGCCTTCGCCTTGGCGGCCTTATCGTCTTCGGCCTTCTTTTTGGCGTCGGCCTTCATGGTCTCCAGTTGCTTCGACTGATCGGGAGTCAACACGGCTTCCACATCAGCCTCTTCTTTCGCTTGCAAGGCCTTCAACTGTGCATTGAGTTCTTCAATCTTCGGATCATTGGCGGATTGGATATCGAGGATCTTCTTCCGCTGATCTTCTGTGAGATTCAACTTGGCATAGTACTTGGGAACGCGATTCACCGCCTTTTTCGCTCCCGCCGCAGGAGCTTTTGAGTCGGGCTTCTTGTCCTGGGCAACCAGTAGTGAACCGGCCATCAATATCGCGAAGAGACTGCAACGCAAACCTGCTGTGCCAAATGCTGCTTTCATCGTGGTGCCCTCTTAGAAGTTCTGGGAGAACCAGTTGCTGGTGAGACTCGCGCATACGGACGTGAGTCACTGTACTGTCGCTGCAAATAGAAAACATATCCTGAACATTGCGGATCTGCCACTGTAATTCGAATCTTCGGTTCAGAATGAACGCGGAATTTATTTTTCCCAGCAAACCTGAGGGCGCGCGTTGCCAGCACTTGGGATAGGCTTCGAGCCTGTCGTCGTCGTATTCAGATGACAGGCTGGAAGCCTATCCCACGGCGTTATTTGGCAAGAAACAAGCTGCTCTGAATCAGTTCGTGCAGCAGCGAGCGGATGCCTCCGCCTTTCTGCTGGGTCTGAGCGACGATCGCGGCGATCTGTTCTCTGTCGCTGAATGCCAGGTCGCGGCCCGTGCTGTAGATGGTGAACTGTTGCGCGAGATTCGTGAGCAGTCGCTTGGAATCCGCGGCGAGTAACGCCTGAAACTCGGCAATGCCAGCGAACTTTCGCTCGTCGGGTAGCACTCCGGAGGGATCCACGGCGGGGCCGAGTTTGAAGTTGATGCCGATGAACGGATCGATTGATCCGCGCGGTGCCACATCACCTTCACCAATTGAGCGATAGCGGGTGCGCAAGCCGCCGATGACATCGAAGGACTCGAGCGCGAAGCCGGGGGGATCCATCTTGGCGTGGCACGAGGCGCACGTCGCATCGGCCCGGTGTTTATCGAGTTGTTCGCGGATCGTCTTCGTGCCGCGGACATCGGGTTCGATGGCTGGGATGTTGGGTGGCGGCGGATCGGGGGGCAGACCGAGCAACCGGTCCATCACAAATGCACCGCGGGGCACGGGCGAAGTAGTGGTGCCATTCGCGGTGATCTTCAAGATTGACGCCTGAGTCAGGAACCCGCCGCGCGGGCAGTCGGGAGGTAGTTGGACTCGACGAATGACTGAGCCGCTGACGCCCGGGATACCGTAGTGCGTCGCGAGCTTCTCATTCACCATGGCGAAGTCGGAACGGATGAGATGCGTGGCATCCAGGTCTTTATCGAGCAACTCGCGGAAGTAGGCCCGCGTTTCGGCAACCATGGAATCCTGCAGGTAGTTGCTGAATTCGGGGTAGAGCTTGCGGTCGGGATCGGTTGAGGCAATCTGTCGCAGCTTCAGCCACTGGCCGAGGAAATCTTCGATGAACCGTTGTGATTTCGGGTCCTGCAGCAGACGTGTGACTTCAGACCGCAGAACGTCCGGATTGTGAAGCTGACCTGATTCGGCGAGCTTTGTTAATGTGGCGTCAGGCAGCGAATTCCACAGGAAGTAGGAGAGGCGGCAAGCGAGTGCAAAGTCATCCACAGGCGCCGGCTGGGTCTCGGTCTTGCGGCTGGTTTCGACGTGATACAGGAAATCAGGTGAGCACAATGCGGCTCGATAAGCCCAGCGCATGGCCAATTCAAAACAGTCGCCCGCCTTCAATCGTTCATCGACTTTGGCGACGTAGGCCTGGCGCACTTCGGCATCGACCGGACGCCGGAAAGCCTTGGGCAGGAATTCGGCAAGCAGCCGATCGGCATCCACCAGTGGCTTCTCGCTCTGCACGGTCCACAGGCCGGCATCAGGATCGGGCTGATTCTTCGCGCTCTCGACAACCTGCCTCAGCACCTGGCGTTTAGGGGCTATCACTCCCGGATGAGCCTCCGCTTTGAGCTCCACAATCGGAAGTTCGCCGAACAGGGCACGATGCCCCCGCGGTGGCCAGATGTCGTTCAGCGGGCCCTCGACATCCAACCAGTCATTGGCAATGCCCGGACCGGTAAAGGCCATTGCGCGGCCCTTGCGATTGTAGTTGACGACGAACGCCAACGAGGCCGTATTAAAGCCGAGGGTCTCTTTGAAATTGAGCCAGGTGACTAACTCGTGTTCCTTGGCTTCGAGCGAGGGAGCATCGAAGTAGCCCAGCACGTAACTGGGGTATCCGCCCCCGCGGCCGGTCTCATTTAGCTGCACGACGGACAAGCGAGCCGCCTCGACACCGCGCGATGGCAAGACCGTTCCCTTATCCCATTGGAAACTCCAGAACGAGGCCCTTATCCGATAACGTCCTGGATAGAGTGTCGTAAATGCCTGGTAGTACGGATTGAAAGATTCGTCCTCGTGGCGAAATACGCCGACGCTGCTGCCGCCATTGAATGCACCCTTCTTTTCTGCGGGACCTTGATCGATCACCTCGTCACCTGCAGGAGGGTAGTCCGGATCGGGCTTCTTGTCCTTCAACAGCACGGCATCGCCATTGCCGAGAATGTGCCGCACGATGTATTGGCCGGCAAGAGAAACGCGGTGCGTCGCCGACGTGGGCGGTTTGGGTTGCGTGGCGATCGCGATATTCAGCGCGTTGTCGGCCGCTTCGACATACTTCGCCATGTTGACGTGCGAGATGTCGAGTGCGTCGCTGTTCTTATCAAACCCATGAGCGGAGCCGTCCGTGGGGAGACCGCTTTGCAGCGGGATGCCCGGCAGGTCAAGCAAGTCGCGCACGGTGTTTTCGTACTCAACCCGCGTCAGCCGCCGCAGCAGAGTCCGGCCGTCGGTGCCCAGGCGGACTCGGTCGGCGGCCACGAGCGACTGGTGCAGCCACTTCTGTACGGCAGCCGTTTCCTCGACGGGGGGCCGCGGCTTTTTCTTGGGAGGCATCTCGCCCGATTCAATGCGGTCATGCACCTTGACCCAGCGTTCGAAGTTTTCCGCATTCGAAAAATCAGGCTTCAGGGCCTTCAAATCGAGACCGCCGGCAGGGGCATTCTCGTTATGGCAACCGAAACAGTGTTGCTCGAAGAAGGCTGTTGGAAGCGGCTCGGCAGCTTGTGCCGAGATGCAGCCCAAGGCGAGACAGACGATGGCGATTCTGAGGATCATATGATGGATGGCAATGAAAGTCGTTGTTCGCTCCGCGAACGAAACGCGTTCGCAGTGGCGAGTGGAATAAAAGTTGGAAGGTCGATGGCAGATGGCGTTCGATGCCGCGCTCGCGTTTCGATCGCGGAGCGATCAACGACTTTCACACCATCTCCAGACCCGTCATCGTCCCCTTCGAGGTCGAGAACTCGTTGGTTTCAATCCCCAGACGCTGCAGCATCGAGACGTACAGATTCGTCATTGGGTAGTTGTTCTGCTGATCAAACTCCAGATGCTGGCCATGTTTGAAACCGCCGCCGGCAAGCAACACGGGCAGATTCACGTTGGAGTGTGAGTTCGCACTGCCCATGCAGGTTCCGTACAACACCATCGTCCGGTCAAGGAGCGGGTGCCCCTCTTCCTTGGTCTCGGTCAAGCTGTTGAGGAAGCCGTTCAAGGCGTCAAACTGGCCTTCCTCTTTGGCCCGCAGATCGGCAATCACTTCGGGGCGATTGCCGTGGTGGGTGATGTTGTGAATGACCGTCGTATCGACAAACAACGAGATCAGCCGGGTTGAGTCGGTCTCCAGCGCCAGCTTCATCACATCGAAGGTGAGCCGCGTCCGCTTGACGAACTCGCGGGCATCGTCGAGGTCTTCCGGAGGCTGCGCGGTGACCACGGGCTTCGGCTTGTGCTCCCAGGCTTCCGAGCTGTGCAGTCGTTGTTCGAGATCACGCACAGAAGTGAAATACTGGTCGATCCGTTGCTGGTCGGCTTTGGAGAGCGACCGGTTCAGACGCTTGCTTTGATCACCGACGAAATCCAACATGCTGCGACCCTGGCGGAGGGCCTCGACGTTGGCGGCGACTTCTTCCGCCTTGCCTTGTACAAACAGTTTTTGAAAGAGTTTCTTAGGGCTGCGTTCGGCGGATATCGGTGCCCCGCTGCGCGTGTAACTCAGCGTGCAGCCACCTTCGTTGGTCATCGACAACGTCAGCGACGGGTAACGCGTCTGGCTGCCGATGTGTTCGGCGGCATATTGATCCAGCGAGACCGTGTTACGGAAGCCGCCCCGTTCGGGATGCGGCGTGCCGGTCAGAAAACATTTTTCTGCGGCATGGGCACCGGTCACCCCGGGCAGACTGATTCCGGAAAACACGGTGAAATTAGGGCGATGTGCCGCGAGACGTTCCAGATAGGGACTGAGCTTGTAGTCCTTGCCCGCTTGTTCGGGAAAGAAAAACTGGGGCAAAATCCCCATATTGGTTTCAATCGCGACCATCCGGCGGGGAACGGGCACGGCATCGGCAGCTCGTGCAAATGCCGGCCGCATGGCATCTAGAAACGGCAACGCCAGCAGGACGCCTGAGCCTTTAAGAAACGTTCGCCGATTGAGTCCCCGAGCCATGTCCTGTTCTCCGAAAATATTCTCAATGTGCAGTGTATTCGAGTGAGATAGCAGCTAAGTGAGTTGATGTCTGATTCGGTTCAGTTACGCGGAGACAAGTCCCCGCGTCCGACATTTCGATTTTGTTGGCAACCCATCAATGAATGCAACATTGAACTGCGAACAAAACAATCTGTTGGATCACGAGATTGTGAACCACGAATCACACAAATGACACGAATCGAAATCCTGAAATTTGCACACGAAAGGAACCGCGTGCCATCTTCCAAATTCGTGTCATTCGTTTTATTCGTGGTTAAATAACGTACTCTGTCTCGCCTCATAAACGATGAGCTGCGATTCCTCGATTTTGATCGGTGTTCTAAACCAATTCCGAAATCGGTTCACCATCGTCGAGCAACTGCATCGGCCGCCCGGTGAAATCGTTGAGTTTTTGCCGGAAATTGATACCTAACGTGTGATACACCGTTCCGAGGACATTCTGGGCGGTCACGGCTCGGCTTCTGGGGCGTTCGCCGCGGCTGTCGGTTTCTCCAATCACCTGGCCTGTCCGCGTGGCCCCGGCAAACAGCGCGAAACTGGCGTCGGGCCAGTGGTCACGGCCGGCAAGCGAAATCCGCGGCGTACGGCCGAATTCGCCCCACACCAGGACCAGGACTTCTTTGTCGAGACCACGCTCATGCAGATCCGTCACCAGGGTATGAATCGAACGGTCCAGTAGCGGTAATACGCTCCTAAGACTGTGCCAGATGCTGATACCGCCCACCTGCTGAATCACGTTACCGTGATGGTCCCATTGTCCCATGCGGAGCGTCACGATGGGCACGCCCGCTTCGACCATCCGCCGCGCCAGGAGAAACTTCTGGCTGTCCCAGACTGAATCAGGCTGCTTTCCGACGTACGTGTATTTGTCATCCCGCAGGCCGTAGCGGGCGCGGACTTGCTCGGATTCCTGAGTCAGATCGAAGGCGTCTCGGGCTCGTGGCGAGGTAATGATGTCAAACGCCCGGGCCGTGTACGCATCCACGTCGCGATAGGCATCCAGATCGCGGCGGACGGTATCGAAGGATTGCAAAAGACCGCGGCGGTCGCCCAGGCGGATGCGCGACATGCCATTCAGCAGCCCGAGATTGTGGACCCCTTCACCACCCGCGATATGCAACGGCCCGTGACTGGCACCGGCGTATTGAGGGCTCTCGTAGCTGGTGACTCCGTTGCTGTATTCGAGGCTGACATAGGGGGGCAGATTTCCGTCACTCGTGCCAAAACGGCTGATGATCGAGCCCATCGTCGGGCGCTTGGCGGACCTCGGGAAGCCGGTGTAGACTTCTTCGAGTTCGTGCTGCATCGGTTCCACGAATTGCACGGTCCGGACCAGGGCCAGTTTGTCGGCGATCTGGGCCTGCAATGGCATGTGCTCGCAGATGTCGAAGCCGGGGACGTTGCTCTGAATCGGCTGGAATTCGCCGCGATAATCGGACGGAGCCTGCGGCTTGGGGTCGTACATGTCGAGGTGACTTGGTCCGCCCGCCAGGACGACCATAATGACGGCTCGCGGCCGCGATTGAGAGGGACCCTCAGCCCGCAACCGCAGGATGTCGGGCAACGTCAGGGCGCCCAACCCTCCAATGCCGAGACGCATGAAATCGCGGCGGCTGAAATTGCCGTCAGTTCGCTGAGAACTGGCCCATTCCGTCAACATGGCGAGCACCTTGCCAGATTGTCGATATTCGGTGAGTGAAAAACCTCGCCATTTGTTCGCTGATTACAAATTGTATCGGGTGCGACGACCGTCGCGAAGCACCAATCGCCAGAAATTACCGGCTTTCAGCTGCCCGAGATCTGCCTAAGATCGTCCCCTTGATCGTCACAATGGCGGATACAAATGGCGCTGGAAGACAGCACTTCCGGCGAAATGTCTTGTTAAAATAGGTTGTTCGGATTGAATATCCGGAGCGATCTGATAGCACGAGTGAACAAATTGGGATCTGGGACCGTATGTTGTAGGGGCTCTTCGTCCAGTCATTTGTCTCGCGTCGTCAAATCGTCGATAAGCATGAGGAAGCTTTCTCTACTGAGGGGCATCGCAGTCCTTGTCGGGCGAACAGTTATGGCCAAACTTTCCGATATCAAGCCGATTCCGCTGCCGACGCTGTTGAAAAACAAGCGTGATTCCGGATCCGCACTGGCGGCCGCGGCGGTCATTATCGCGCAGGATATCGCCACCGGGACGAGAACCGTCGTCTATGGGCGGGAGCTTCTCGAAGATTTGGCCCGTGCTAAAGCACGTCACGCTCTGAAGGTGTTGATCGTCGAAGTCCACGTCGAAGCCGACGATCTGGATCGTCTGGCGACGCTGATTGACTTCGTCAAAGGCCGTCTGGGTTCGGCTGCGGGTTGAGCACATTGACTCTCCGCCTTCGTGAGCGGCACGGCGCTAGCCGCCGGTTCTTCCCTCGGCATTCACAAACAGTACCGGTGGTGGCTAACGCCATTTCGCTCACAAGGCGAATGCACTCGCTTGCGCTTCGAGCTTGTATTCACGGTCGGTCTGGGGCGGCAAATTGAAGAAGAGGTTGCGGAGCACCGGCCTTCCGAAGTAACCTTAAGTCATTCTGTCCGACGAATCAGGCACGCACGCTGCCGATCGTTTACTCAATCGAGTCGGGACGACGACGAATGACCGCGACATCAGGGATGGACTCGCTGCAACATCGGGCCCGAACGGCCATCTTATCCTATGGTAACATACTCATTCTGGGCCTGGCCACCATGAGTACAGATCACTCCCCCATTGCAATTCCGCCGAGCAGCAACATGAATAAACTGACCGCCTCCGAAGCCTATGTCATTTTGAACAAAGGGACCGAACGGCCCTTCGTCGGCGAATATACCGATTTGAAAGACAGTGGCACGTTCATTTGTCGCCAGTGTCAGGCGCCGTTGTATTTGTCCGACACCAAGTTCGACAGCCATTGCGGTTGGCCCAGTTTTGACGATGAAATTCCCGGTGCCGTGGATCGTCATACCGACGAGGATGGCTATCGCACTGAAATCGTCTGCCACAACTGTGGCGGCCACTTGGGCCACGTCTTCCTCGGCGAGCAATTGACGAAGAAGAACACGCGGCACTGCGTCAATTCGATCTCGATGAAGTTTGTTCCAGAGGGGCAACCGTTGCCGCCGGTGCTGAAACCGTGATGGTCGCTTGTGTCAAAAGAGTCAGACGGCATCCGTTCATCGGCGATAGACCGCGGTGAATCCGGAGGGTTCGATGATCGCAGAACGATCTAAAAGTCACATCTGGATCTGCTGGCTGATCATCGGAATGTTGCCGACACTCCTCATCTTGTACACAGTGAGTGTCGTCCCAGTGATGAGGCTCAGTAGTAGAGGATATCTCCCGAGAACTACATGGCGGATTTATGTTCCTTTGAGCCATGCCCGGAGCGCGATGTTGCCGAGCCTGCGAAAAAGTCTTTTGGGAGCCGAACACGCTGCTTGGTTACGTTTTGTTTCGCAACGTGAGGCGAGACAAAAACTCATTGACGCTTCACCATGACCGGTTCTGCCACTTGAAATCAGCGTAAGTTGATCGCCAGCCAAATATCCGCCCGACTCTGGAGAGTCAGGCTACAGAATCTCTTCGATCACTCGGCCTCGGCTGAGGGGAATCGGACGGCCTTCGGTTTCGTGCAGTTCCGTATCGGGCGAGTGTCCCAGGCAATGGAAGATCGTGGAAATCAGGTCGCGAGGTTCGACTCGGCCCGAGACCGGGAAGGCCGCGTGGGCGTCTGATTTCCCATGGACCACGCCACCGCGAACACCACCGCCGGCCAGCGCGACAGAGAAGCAACTGCCCCAATGGTCTCGTCCGGCATTGCCGTTGAATTTCGGAGTATGACCAAACTCGCCGACCCACACGACCAAGGTTTCGTCCAGCATTCCCCGGTCCGTCAGATCATTCATCAGGGCTGAGAAAGCCTTGTCCATCATCGGCATCAGGAGCCGCTTGAGCATGTCATTGTGCTTCTCATGCGTGTCCCAACTGCCGGCATTTGGTTCGCCATCAATCTGGCACCAGTTGACGTGGACCAGGGAGACGCCAGCTTCCACGAGTCGCCGAGACAGCAACAAGCTTTGCGCCCAGCGTGAGGCGCCATACCGTTCACGGGTCTCGGGAGTTTCCTGGCTCAGGTCGAAGGCCTTGCGGGCCTGTGCCCCACTCACCAGATCGACGGCTTGTTGAGTCTGTCGGTCGAAGTTGTCGATCGCCGGAGACCGCAGGACGCCATCAATCTGGCGATTCATTTGATCCAGCAGCGATAAGCGGTTCTGGAATTGCACGGTCGACATGTCTGTCGGCAAGGCCAGGCCGGGGACCGAGAAGTTGGCCTTGGAGGGATCGCACGTCAGGACCCAAGGATCATACTTGGGTCCCAAAACACCACCGATTTGACCGGGCCAGGGAATGTCACCCACGTTCGCGATGCGGGTCGGCAACGTCACCGCAGGGGGAAATGCGTGCTTGGTGACGGGTTTCACATACTTGGCGATCGAACCCCACGGCGGAGCCAGGTTTGGGGCTTTCGAAGTGGCATTCTCGGCATGCGGTGGGATATGCGGCACCCCCGTCATCATGTGATAGCCACTCGATGAATGTGCGTTATCGTTCGTGACCATCGCCCGCAACACTGCGATCTTGTCGGTGAGCAGCGCGGTTTGAGGCATCAGTTCGCCGACGGAATAACCGGGAGTACGAGTCGCAATCGACCCGAAGGGACCACGGATTTCGGCGGGGGCTTCAGGCTTGGTATCCCATGTCTCATGCTGGGGCGGACCGCCGCCCAGGAATACCACGATCACCGATTTGGCTTTGCCAAAACCCAGTCCGGTTTCTGATGCACGAGTAGTGCCCGTCTTCGTCGCGGCCGCCAGCAGTGAAGGGAGTGACAGGCCACCAAAGCCGATGCCTCCCACGCGCAACCATTCACGACGCGATAGCGCGAGTCCGCGGCGATGCGGGGGAAGATCGAGGATAGAAAACATGGGGGTTCTCTCCAGGCATGTACGCGACGTCAGCAGGCTAATTACTCTAACATAGTCGGCAGTCACTGTCTATTCGCATTAGGCGGGGCTTATGCGACCGGCAGCCCAAAGTGACATTCAAAAAAAACACCCGGCATGTTTCCACACCGGGTGTCGATTGGTTTAAAAGATTCTCTGCGAACTGCGGCCTACTTCGCCGCGTCCCACCACCAGCGGCCTTCGGGCAACTTCCCGGGTTTGACGGCTTTTGCCGGGACGTCTTTCAGTTCCCCGGCTTCGCGATGCATTTCGGCTTTACGGGCGACCGACAGGATGTCGGCTCGCACGCCACCGGCCACCTGCACGACGATGTCGTTGCCGCGGTACACGCGGTGGTTGATGACCGAGTCGACTGACTTGGCCGGAGCGACTGTCTTCGGCTTGTAAGCACCGTTGACTGCGAAACTACCGAAGTTCCAGTCCGCCTTCTGGGCGAGGTGTTCGGTCTGCAACAAGGCGGCGACCATTCCCAGGTCGAAGATATTCTGCAGCTCAGCGAATACGAGGTCTTGCTTGGCCAGTTCGGCGTAATTGTCAGTGAAGTTTTTGGCGAACAACTGGTTCACCGGGCTAGCCTTGCCGGTATGAATCCGGGTGCCGTCGGCCTGGACGAACTGGTCTTCCGACAAGACTTGTACGGACGAGCCACGGATCTCATAGACCTGTTTATCAGGGCTGTGAAGGATCGAGTCATACTTCATCGTCAGCCACCAGCGCAAAGCGTCCAGAGGCATCGCTTCGTGCTTGGCCATCTTCGGCAGTAATTCGAAGATGCTGGGGATGTCTTTGCCACCTTCCAGCTTGCCGATACCGATCAACTTCATGCGATAGTCGGCCGCCAATAGGATGCGGGCGACTCGAGAATTCGCGGGCACACCGTAGTATTCGACATCTTGCTGACCCATCCGCTGCTGAATGTCGGACAGGAAGCTCTTGGTGCCACCGGGAGCCAGCGGTCCGGCCTTCTGTGAGGCTTCCACATATTCCTTGACGGCCTTCAGTCCTTCTTTGCGAGGATTGATTGAGCAGCCGAAGATCTTATCGCCAGTCTTCGAGAACGTTCGCATTACGGTGACAAGGTCATCCAAATGCAACGTCGGATGGCCATTGGTCGCACCGACCGCAACACCCTTGTCATTGTACTTCCAGCCCTCAGCGGGACCGGCCAGCAACACGTCGTGTTCTTCAGGAACGGCAATCACGTACTGAATGTGCGACAATCCGGCCATGTGCCGCATCGTCTCCTGGATCGGCAGGTTCTGATCCATCCGCGCGGCCACGGCTTTTTCCAACCGGGCCAGCGAGACAAATCGCAGGCTGCTTGCGGTGGCCATGTCTTTATTCAAGGCGGCAGCTCGGGATTTCAGTCCCAAGGTGGCCAGGTGGCCCTGTTGATCGGCGGTCAAGCGGCGGGCGAGGATCCCGTTCGCATCGACCCACACACCGTTCTGTTCCCAGGAAACGTTACCGCCTTCGCCGTCCGCTTCCATCCACGGTGAGTCGGGGGGGCCACCGGTCAACTGTTGAATCATCATCATCAACGGTTGCGGATTGGCGAGATTGGCACCACCGGCAGTACCGCGGCGGCGAGCCGCTTGTTGCAGGCGATCACGGGCCGGTCCTTCGGGCAACAGCCCCGCACTGGCCTCGACGGCTGCGGTGTCGCCCACTTGCAACTGGGAGTCAGCAATCTTTTCGATCAACGCCGTCTTTTGAGCGGGGTTCGGGGCCTTCGCAGCCAGATCTAACGCCGCACCGAATTCACCGGCACCCAGGTGATCGGCAACTTGTTGCTCCAGCTTGGGGGCTTCATCGGCATAGCAAACCGGCAACCAGCCAGCCAATCCGATGATCGCCAATGCCGTGACAACACCTCCGGCCTGTCGAATCCACGGCACACGGCCAGAGGACTGGGAGATGCGGGCGGCTCCATGTCCAGATGGCTGCCGCCCCGATTGATGTTCGCTGTTCTCCAAAGGCATAGCGTGCTCCTGGCATTAATCCGCTGGTGTTTCTGACTGGCTTGTAGTCCGACTCAGTG
>JAQGHS010000593.1 GCA_028291605.1 Planctomycetaceae bacterium
CGAGTTCAACAAGCTGGGCAATGCCAACATCACCAACGTCGCAATCACCAACAGTGATCTGAACAACAACGGTGACGATGGGCTCGACATCACTGTCGCCAACGGCAATCAGACGACGACGTTCGCAATTGCCAACAACAACATGAACAACAATACGAACCGAGGTATTCATCTCGAGGTACAGGCCGATTCGAAGATCGATGCGGACCTGACCAACAACTTGATCAGCGGTAACGGCAGCCACGGTATCCAGGTGACAGAACAGATCAGCGATCCGACCGATCAACGCGACGTGACTGGTGTGTGGATCCAGAACCAGATCCTCAACAACGGCGGAAACGGCATTGCCTTAGACGGAGCGTACGGACATGCCGCAACGCTGATCATCGGACAGACAGGCTTTGATGGCGGCGGCAACCCGCTGAGCAATACGATTGACGGGAACACCGGATTTGGTATTGAAAGCAGCAGCGGCGGCGTCGACATTATTAACAACAATACCATTAAGAATAATACCGGGGGTGGCGTGCAGATCGTCAACACTCAAGCCAACACCGCCACCGTGGTGACTCTCGATCAGAACTTGATCGGAGTGAACACGGGCGACGGACTCGAACTGAACGCCAGCGGTACGGCATTCCTGAGTATCACGGCGACCGGCAACAGCATTGTCAGCAACGGTGGCCGCGGTGTCGATGTGCTTAACCAGGCGAATGCAACGACCTTCCTGCAGTTCGGAGATGGCACGATTGCTGGTGGCAACTTGATTACCGAAAACGGGGGCGAAGGCTTCTATGTCGTGAACACCTCTTCGGCCAACCAGACTCAGAATGTCTCGGCGAGTACTGCACTGCTGGCTGACGGGGCCCTGAACGTTTCCCCGGATATGGTCATGGATCTGCAGTTCAACACGATCACTAACAACGGCAGCCCGGGGGCAACCTTCCCAAGCTCTGGCCTGGTGCTAAGAGTCGGTACCAGTAACAGTGCTGGCTTCAGTCCGTATGGCAACGGTACTGCGGGGGTGGGCAATTCCGGACTGGTGGGTAACGGCCGTGTGAATGCTCGTGTTACGGACAATACCTTCGGCGGTAACTTTGGCTCGGACGTGCTGGTCGAATCGTTCAATTCAACAATCGATCCCGCGCTCTCAGTTGGCACATGGGATCCCGTCAACTTCGTCATCAATACTTTCCAACGCGATCCTCTGGCTCGCTTGAATATGGTGTTCAAGAACAACACGGGTGACGCTCTCGACGTGACACGCGGTGAATCTGACCGGAGCGCGGGTGACCCGTCAGTGGGTGCCAACTACGCGAATGCGGAAGCACAGTTCAAGTCACGGCTGTTCACTGCCAGTCCGGGCGGTCCGTTCAACTCAGCGACACGTCGCCGCAATGCTCAACGCCTCGCCAGTGCCAACGGACAGTTCTCGGCTCCGGGCACTCCCGGTGGTGCCTTCGGCTTCGCCTACGACGGTGTGGGTGACAGCACCTTCCGGATCGAAAGTGACTTCAATACGGCCGGATTCGTCAGTGGTGACACGTTTGCCGGAGACTTCGGCCCAGTGCCGCCGGTCGCCAATGCCAACGGAGTTCAGTTCTCGAATCCGCTCGCCATCGGCGAACTGCCATTCGGTTGGGATACCGGCGTCGCGGTGGGAACCTTCCAGTTCCTCATCCCGTAAGCTGATTAGTTAGCCGGATCTGTGATCAGAACTTGACACCCCGGTCTCAGCCTGAGACCGGGGTGTTTTTGCGTCCCGGAGTCACTTAACCCAGCGTAATCCGCCGCCCGGTCTTCGCCGATTCGTAGATCGCCAGGATGATCGCGACACTCTTCCGGCCTTCGGCCCCATCCACGAGCGGCGGCCTGGCGTTCTGGATCGCGTCGACAAAATCTTCCAGTTGCTTGAAATGGCCCTGGTAGCTGATGGACTTGGGATCGGCCGCACCTCCACCGCCACCCACCTTCTGGGCAAATCGTTCGCGGGTGAGCTGATCGTCAGCGGTCTCGGGTTCAAATTTCCAGAGCAAAACGTCATCCTGCTCGACGATCGCCGAGCCCTTCGTCCCGTGGATCTCGGTCTTCTTCAGCAGGCCCGGCCAGACGCTGGTCGTCGCTTCCATGACGCCCAAGGCTCCGTTCTTGAAACGCAGCACGGCGACTCCCGTGTCTTCGACTTCGATTCGTTCATGGGCCAGCGTACTAGTGAATCCGCAGACTTCAGCCACATCACCCATCAACCATTGCAAGAGGTCGACATTGTGGATGGCCTGGTTCATATAGGCCCCGCCACCATCGAGCTTCCAGGTACCTCGCCAGCCGCCGTTGTCGTAGTATTCCTGGGTGCGCCACCACTTGACATAGGCATCCCCCAGGGTCAGTCGGCCAAACTTTCCAGCGTCAATGGCGTGCTTCAGAGCCATGTTCGCCGGGCTGAAGCGTGAGGGGAAGATGGTGCAGAGCTGGACTTGAGCTTTCTCACAGGCCTCGATGATCCGATCGCACCGTTCCAACGTTATCTCAAGGGGCTTCTCGACGACCACATGCTTACCAGCGGCGGCCGCGGCAACCGCGGGATCCAGATGAGCGCCGCTGGGTGTGCAGATATTGACGATGTGCAGCCCAGGATGCTTCAGGAACTCGGCATAGTCTGTATAGATCGCACAGCCGCCGACTTGATCGGCGATCTTCTGCGCATTTGCCGGGTTGGATGTATGTACGGCAACGACCTTCGTACCAGAGAGATCTTGAATAGCCCGCGCGTGAAATGCGGCGATCATTCCGCAACCGACAATGCCAAACCCTACCGTCATGCTAGGCTCCTCTGATGATGGACATGCTGAAAGATCTCAAACGCGGACGCGGTTGATGATACTTGCACGGCTGTCAGCAGTGAAGCTACACGATTCGACAGGACCTAAGATGAATGTTGTGCTGCCGCCAGGGCGACCGAGACAAGCTGGCCATTCTGCCCGACGACTTGACGGTAGTCGCCGCGAACGGCTTTCAGGGCATTGCGTTCTTCGTCGATCTCGGACGAGGTTCGAATGCCGAGACGTCGGAGAATGGGAATCGGCGGGCACCAGCCTTGGATGGCGTGCTGCAACAAGAAACTTTGCACCAGAATCGGTAGGGCGAACCATTTCCGATTGGTGGTCAAGCCGAGCGTCATCCCCGCCAGGGAGATCGACGGTGCGACCGTCTCGATGTAGCGTTCGATATCCCATTCCTGATCGAGTGCCTGCAGACGCTCGACGATCGCAGCCTGTCCTGCCTCGACGACTCGCGCCACATTCGCCGCAGTGCGACTTCGAATTTCCTCGTTCACCGCCTCCGAGGTATTTTCGCGGACTCGGTCTCCAGTTGAAATGACCATGATCGCCTCCGAGATTAAAGGTTGAATTCCACCTCAACCGTTTGAATTGGCAAATCTTGTTCCTCCGTTCAAGGAGGGCCGGTTACTGGGTGCTGAGAATTGAATAAGCCATGTGCTCAAAGCAGTTTATGTCACACTCATCTCAGGGGAGCGTCACGCCAATGGCAATGGGATGGTGGTCGGGCACCGACCGTACGATAGGCTTCCGGCCTGTCAGTTTCGGATGGACGGACAGGCAGGATGCCTATCGTACGGGCTTACAGACCGAGCAGTTTTTGAAGTGCGGAGGGTTCAATTGGTTTGACCAGATGTTGGTCAATGCCTGCGGCGGCTGTGCGTTCGCGATCCTCTGGCTGGCCCCAACCCGTGACGGCCACCAGCCGGACGTCTTGCAGAGTCGCGTCAAGTCGTACGAGACGAGCCACTTCGCAACCGTCCATACCGGGCATTCCGATATCGAGGAAGATGAGTTCTGGCAGGAACTCTTTGGCCAGCGCGATGGCTGACGGCCCATCGAAAGCTGCCACGACTTCGTACCCCGACATGCGTAGGAGAATCGCCAGACTGTTCGCGGCATCGGGATTGTCATCCACGACAAGAATGCGGTGCGGCGTCGGCAAGTCTGCCTGATCTTCGGCGATCGTCGGTATCAACGGTGTTGGATCTTGAGAGTCCGTCGCGGTGGCGGGCAGCCGCACTACGAATTCGCTTCCCTGACCGAGCCCAGGACTGGTGGCTTCAATTGTGCCACCGTGCATTTCGACCAATCTGCGTACGAGCGTCAATCCGATCCCGACGCCACCACGCGACCGGTCCAGTTGGCGGTCGGCCTGGACGAAGAGGTCAAAGATGCGAGGCAACATTTCCTCAGAGATGCCGATCCCGGTGTCCTTAACGCGAATGACAACGTCAGCGCCTTGAAGTTCGGCACTCAGCCAGATGTGACCTCCGGGCTCGGTATACTTGCAGGCATTGTTGAGCAGATTTGTAAGGATTTGCTCGAGTCGCGTAGGATCTGCGACAAGTTCCGCCGGCCGTGAGGGCAGAGTCACGGTCAGCTCATGATGGGCTTCGTTGACGAGCGGCTGTACCGCTTCGATGGCCAATTGGACAACTCGCGCCACATCCACGGTCTCTTTACGAAGTTCAATTCTGCCGCGGCTGATGCGCGAGACATCCAGCAGATCATCCAGCAGACGCGCCATGTGTTGCACCTGACGCTCCGCAATTGCCAGGACCTGTTGGGTCATCTGCGGGTCTGCGCCGGGCGATCGCATGATAAACAAGGCGTTGCGGATCGGTGCCAGCGGGTTGCGCAATTCGTGGGCGAGCATCGCCAGAAACTCGTCCTTCAGGCGATCCGCTTCCCGCAACTCTTGATACAAATGCGCGTTGTCCAGGGCGATGCCAGTCCGGTGGGCGAGATCTTCTGCCAGAGCCAAATCGGCAGGACCGTATCGCCGCTGGGAATCGGCAGTCAAGAAGGAGATCACCCCGAGCGACTTGCCTCGGGCGACCACGGGAACGGCAATGTACGATTTCAGATGGAGTTTTCGCATGAGCTGGAAATGCTCGGCATTTTGAGTAAACGCCGCGAGCATTTCGTCTGTGATCTCGCTCACGAGATAAGATTCGCCTGTGCGTGAGGCATTCGGAGCGCTGTAGGGCGCATCGGCCCGCAGTGCAAAACGGTGCTTGATGCCGAGCGCCGCCTGCAACTTGACGGGATCTTGATGAACGATGGCTACGCGTTCCAGTGCGCCGTCTTTGCCAACGATGTCAACAATGCACCAATCGGCAAAAAACGGTACCGATAATTCTGCCACCTGGCGGAACGTCGACTCATACTCCACCGTCGCCGACAGCAAGGCACTGGCGTCTGAGAGAAATCGTGATGTCTCTTCAGCCCGTCTGCGTTCGGTGACGTCCAGACAGACTCCTACGACACGCGAGGGCTCACCTTGAGAGTCCGCAAAAATCATTGCCTTCGAGACATACCAATGGATGCCGCCATCGGGCCAGATACATCGAAATTCGATCTCATACTTCGACCGCTCGTCAATCGCCCGTTGAACGGTTTCGGCGACGACTTGCCGATCATCCGGATGAACCAGTTGTCGGAAGGCTTCGAATGTCCCGGCGAAAGTATTGGGAGCAAGTCCCAAAATGGCTTCCAGATTGTCGGTCCATTGGACCTCACTCGTACGCAGATTCCGGTCGAACACGCCCATATGACCGGCTTCCAAGGCGAGTCGCAAACGCGTCTCGCTGCGGCGCAGCGATTCCTCGACGTTTTTCCTGTCGGTGATATCGGCAATTGTTCCGAGCATCCGTTCGACGCGCCCGGCGGAGTTACGCAGAACACGGGCCTTACCCCAGATCCAGCGAATCGCTCCGTCCTTCCGCTGAATCCGGCACTCGACATCCAATGCCACACCCGTGGAGATCGATTGCTGAACGCGTTCGGCTACCACGGCTCGGTCTTCCGGTACGACATGTTCCAGGGACATCTCATAGGTCCATTCAGGAAGCAGGCTGTCGTAGCCAAAAATCTCATCGTGTCTGGCGCTGCGAAAGACGCGATGGTCTTCAATATTCAAATCCCACTGTCCAAGTTCGGCGGCCATCAGCGCAAAGTTCAGACGGGCCTCATTTTCCCGCAGTGACTGGTCTTGCTGTCGCCGTTCCGTCACATCACGGAAGACCAAGACAGCGCCACTGACCATCCCACTCGAATCGCGGATCGGAGCAGCGCTGTCGTCAATCGGTCGCTGAGTTCCGTCCTTGGCAATCAGCAGCGTGTTGTCAGACAACTCGATCGCGGTTCCATCCCTTAACGCCCGGAGTGCCGGATTTTCGACGACCTGGCCCGTATCCTCGTTCACGATTCGCAGGACTTCGGCCAGCGATTTTCCCTCGGCTTCGTGGGGTTTCCAGCCGGTTAGTGATTCGGCAGCCAAATTGAGAAATCGAACGTGGCCGGTCGTGTCGGTGGCGATCACCGCATCTCCGACGCTGGCCAGAGTCGTGCGGAACCACTCGCGCTCGTTCTGCACGACGAGATTTACGCGGGTCAGTTCGGCAGTGCGGTCCGCAACGCGCTGTTCCAGCTCGGCATTGGCTTGCCGCAAGGCGTCCTCCGCCAGTTGGCGGGCCTTGATTTCACGCTCCAGTGCTTCAGGACTGCGCATGGCCAGCGCCATCGGTGCGACTTGAATCAGAGCGAAGATCGTTGCCCAGGAGACCAGGGCCGTGAGCAGTTTGATAATGCCGGCAAGGCGATAGGCAGGCCACCAGAAAATAATGGCTTCCATCAAATGCGTCGTGCCGCAGAAAAGAATGAATGCCCCGAACAAGAGGAAGACCATTCGAAATGGCAAATCCCGCTTGCGAACGATAAAAAACACCAGGATCCCTGGTATCGCAAAATAAGCGGCCCACACGGCCAGATCGGAGAGAATGTGCAGCCAGCCGAGAGACGGATTGTCCGTCCATCCGGAGCCACATTGCCAGCGGGCAGGAAAGCCCGACGTATCGAACAGACGCGTCACAATGTCCAGCACGGCCACTCCTGACTTGACGATCCACTTTCAACGGCACCGGCATCTTCCAAAGAAATTGGAACAAGTGGCTGCGACATCTACAAGAACGACTTAGGAGGGCCCATTCGGATTCACGATAAATCGGATTTGACACTCTTCGCAGACAGTTTGCCTGCATCGGCTCAAGGTGATTGGAGAATTAATTTTAGCCGGTAGACGGGCGGAGTGATACCGCTCCTTTTGGGACGGAGCATGGAGCGATGAAAGCTACTTTGCCGAAGAAGGTTCGCCGGCTGGGCTCACAAACAAATCGTGCAGAAGTTGATCCTTGAGTGCCTCGGCCACTATTGCGTGGGCTCGTTCGTTGGGATGGGCGTCAAAGCGATTGACGGTCAGTTTTTCAGTCGCGTGTGCGGTCAGCACGGGCTCCAGATCCAACACGGGAATTCCAGCGGCGCGACAGTATTCGCTTAATTTGCGGTGGGCTGCATGGAAAGGATAGTCGGGCCCCAGATTGTGCAAGAAGGGGAAGATGACCATTCGATAGTCGACGTGATGCGTTTTGAAGTCTTCGTGAAGTTGATCCAGTTTGCGTTTCATTCCATCCCAGGGTGCCTCGGAATACGAGTCGCGAAGATGTGGGAAATATTCGCCGCCTCGTCCAGACGCCTGGCGCCAGCGAAAGTACAGCCAATTCGGAAAGTAAGTCTGCTTGATCAGGAAAAACCGAGGCTCGGCCTGTTGCAGCGATTTAATGACCTCTTCCGTCCGCGGATCGTAACCCTCGATATCGTTCAGCATAAACACGTAGACCGCGATATCGATCTGGTAACCTAGATCAAGCTGATTTTTTGCTAGAGCTTCAATCTGCAAGACCTCCAATCCAGGTTTACCTAGATTCGCAACCTGAAATTTGCCCGGTTGAATCTTATTCAGCTCCGCATCCAACCGGTCGGTAAACCGATCCTCACGGCGTCGAACCCCATGACCGATGGTGAAGCTGTCACCAAAAAAGCAGATCCGTCGCGTCCCGTCGGGCAGTGTTCGAGGAAACTCGCGAACATCTCGCCAGCCAGCCTGATTGCGTTGAGCTTCCACGTGTTTCTCAAACCAGCGCTTCGAAATGTTCGTCATGTTGAAGGCGTCACTTTGGTCGACGCCAAAAGCGCACCAGATCTCGGCCAGTGTCAGGACGCCCAATACGAACCAACTGGAGAGTACGAAATGCGGAACGAACAGAGACTGTTTGAGTTGCTTGCGTCGGCGGCGTAGTTTGAGTGCCCACACCAACAATCCCGCCAGGCCCAGCAGCCAGACGCCGAGGCCGAGCAG
>JAQGHS010000606.1 GCA_028291605.1 Planctomycetaceae bacterium
CACAAATCAATAGTATCTTAAATCACACAGGTTGGCTTTCGTCAGGACCTATTCGTGTCATTGGTGTTATTAGTGTTTCTTATGATTAGAAACTTCTCAACCACGAATCACACCAATGACACGAATAGGTCCTGACGAAAGCCAACCTGTGTGATTTAAGATACGATTGATTTGTGCTGGTTTGCGATTCCAAGTTATTTAATCGATGTCGTGCAATCCGGCACGTTCGCCGCAATAGGGATTCGTCCGTCGCTCTTCGCCGATCGTCGTATGAGCACCGTGGCCGGGATACACCACCGTGTCATCCGGTAGGCAAAACAGCTTTTCCCGGATGCCGCTCAGGAGATCGGATAAGCTCCCGCCCGGAAAATCGGTTCGGCCGATGCTGCCTTCGAACAGTACGTCCCCCCCCAACACAACGATGGGCGAGACATTCTGGATAATGAAGACCACGTGCCCCGGACTGTGACCAGAGATCTCGCGCACGAGAAATTGCATGCCAGCGGCAGTGAACTCCTCACCCTCTCGGACGGTACGATCGGCCGGCGGACTGATGATGGGAGCCCCCGCCAGACCGCTGAGATTCGCGAGCGGGTCGGTCAACATGGCTGCGTCGCCCTCGCCGATAATCATGGGGACGCTCGGCCAACGTTTCTTTAAGGCTGAGTTTCCGCCGATATGGTCGGCATGGCCGTGTGTCAGCAGGATCAAGGCGGGCTCGAAGCCCAGGCTTTCGACCAGGCGAATGATCTTGCCTGGCTCGAGTCCAGGATCAACGATGATGCAGTCGGAGCGATTGGCCAATGAAACGATCAGGGAGTTTTCCATGAACGGCTTGGAGACAACAATTTCAATCCGTAGCGGATTTCCCTGGGCGTCGGCACTCATCACTCACAACCTTCCTTGAAATCTTGTCGTTGAACTACTGGTCGCTCACGGGGAACGTGACTCAGCCACGCCCCAGATAGTCCTGCCCCACGGGCAGCACGATGGCTTCCAGCATATTGACGTGCGCCGGAAGCGAGGCCATGGTCACCGCGACTTCGGAGATGGTCTCGACGCTCATCATGGGCTCAGCATCCGATTTCAGCTCAGTCTCAGCCCGACGTTCCACCAGGACATTGCCCGGGTGCAGGCAACTGCAACTGATCCCGAACGGGCGGCCATCCAGGGCGATCGCTTGCGTCATGCCCCAGACCCCGAACTTGGCTGCCGCATAGGGTACGCCCCCTTCGCGTGGTCGTTGAGCCGAGATCGAACCGATATTGATAATGCGTCCGCCCCCCTGCTCTTTCATCAATGGGAACACAGCCCGGCTGCAGAGAAACGTGCCCGTCATGCAGGCTCCAATGACGTTGTTCCACGCGGCCAATGAGATGTTATCCAGTCGCCCACCGTCAAACGCTCCGGCATTGTTGACCAGAATATCCACTCGCCCAAACCGAGTGTGTGCCGCTTCGACCCACGCTTTGACGGCTGCTTCGTCGGTGACATCCAACGCCGTGGCGAAGACATCCGCACCAGCCGCAGTCAATTCGGCCACCGTACTGGTCAGCTTTTCAGCATTCCGAGCACAGATGGCCACATGGGCGCCTTCGGCCGCGAACGCCTTGGCGATCCCCTTGCCGATTCCCTGGTTGGCGCCCGTCACGAGGGCCACCTTGCCTGCGAGTCGATTCACGATGAGCGCTTTCCAAATGAAGGTTCTGTAGCCACGCTCGCCAGAGCGTGGGCCGAATCACAGTTCCCCACGCTCTGGCGAGCGTGGCTACACGGCAATCAGGCCTTCTTCTTGTCGACGGGCCACGGGGCGTCTTTCTCGATCCACTTCTTGAAGATGGCGATTTCCTCGTCGTCGAGCTTTTCATCAGGAGGCATCTGAATGTCTCCGTCATGGTTGATCACCTTCATCAGCAGACTCTGGTCCGGCTTGCCGACCACAATGGCCGGGCCGTTCTGACCTCCCTTGAGCACCGCCTCGCGGGAATCGAGTCGCAAGCCTGAGTTCTGCTTTTTCTCACCATGGCAGCGCTGGCATGATTCCTTCAACAGCGGAAGGACCTCCTCGCGAAAGAACTTGGCATCGGCCGAGGGAATCTCATCCGCCGGACAATCCACGTCGCCAAACATCCAGCCCACAATCACGGCCAGCGGCAACAGTACCAGTAATCGGCAAACGACTCGCATCGCCAGTAGTCCTTGAATCTTGGGCAACCCCGGTCAGTTCATCAGGCCAAAGCGTCTTAAACTAAGGTCCGCGGTCCCGTGGCCCGTATGATACTTGATCCGCGTCCGAGTCGCATCGTCGTGATACCTGCCGCCTCACTCCGAGTTGCAACCTGCGGTGATGATAGTAGACTGCACATCCCGTGGGAAGAAATTCAGCCCCAGCGGGATGCCCCTGACGCATACCGGATAACCCCTAAAAGGTGATCGACTTCATGGACTGGCAACTCAATCAACGGGCATCACAACTGGTCGACGGACTGGCATCGCTGGCGGATGAATTGCGAATTCTCCGCCACGACGTGCCGGACGGCGGCACGGTTTACGACTTCGGAGTTAAGGCCGAGGGCGGATTGGCCGCGGGACTGAAGCTGGCCGAAGTTTGTACTGCGGGGTTGGCCAGGATCTCTCTCGTCCCGGGCGAGCTGGCTGGCATCGGTTGGCCGCAATTGCAGGTCACCAGCGATCATCCCGTTGCCGCGTGCCTGTTCAGTCAGTACGCCGGCTGGCAGGTCAGCGTTGAAAAATACTTTGCAATGGGATCGGGACCGATGCGTGCGGCATCCGGACGCGAAACGGTCTTTCAAAAGCTCGGTTATCGCGAGACGCCCACGGCCACCATCGGCGTATTGGAGGGTCGCAAGCTACCCACTGCGGCCGTCTTTAACATGCTGGCCGAGAAGACCGGCGTGCCCGCGGCCCAGACGACTCTGTTGATCGCTCCCACTGCCAGTGCCAGCGGCAATGTCCAGGTGGTCGCACGGGTCGTGGAGACGGCTCTGCACAAACTGTTTGAACTGGGGTTTGATATCACGCGGATTGTCAGCGCCTGGGGGACCGCGCCGTTATCACCCGTGGCCAAGGATGATCTGACCGGAATCGGAAGGACGAACGACGCCATTCTGTATGGCGGTCGGGTCACGTTGTGGGTGCGGGGCGACGACGAGTCGCTGGCAGAGATCGGCCCACACGTCCCGGCCAATGGGTCGGCCTCTTATGGTCGACCGTTCCTGGAGATCTTTGAGGCCGCGGGTCGCGATTTCTACAAGATTGACCCGCACCTGTTCAGCCCGGCTGAAATCGTGTTTCAGAACCTGGACACCGGCCGCGTTCACGTGTTCGGCAAGGTGGCTCCCGAGATACTGAAGCAATCGTTTGGCTGGTAGTGGGATAGGCTTCTAGCCTGTCAATCGCGCAGCGACAAAGCGATGAATCATGGGTATGCGTTGTTCAAATGGGCGATCGTAGGGTGAACGGACTTCCGGTCTGTCACTTGAGGTGACAAATGACAGGCTGGAAGCCTATCCCACGGTCACTTATCGCTGGTCGCAGATTCCGCCGGGTAAAACATCTTGTACGATGAGAGGTTACATTCCTCTTCCTCAGCGGCGGCCGGCTGCGCTTTTTCACCATCCGCTTTGTCCGGTTGCTGGTCCTTCTTGACGGCAGCTTGCTGTTCCTTCATCCGTTCTGCGTCGCGGCCCCCCACGGACAGAATGTAGAACACGAACACCACGACTCCCAGCATGACTGTGATGGCCACAATCACGTTGCGCCAGGCTGCAATCCCTGTCGCCGGCTTCGCCGATCCCCCGAAATCGCCGGGGACTGGTTCTCCGGCATCCGCGGCGGAGACGGATTCGACATTGTCTCCTCCGCCGAGAACCTTGCCGCCCAGTTGAACAAGGTCCACTCCCGTCGCGATCATCATCGCTCCGAGGACCAATAGACCGAGGATGGCTTTGTTGAGCAGCGGGAAGTAGTCGTCCCACTTAACGTTAACGGGAGTTGGCTTCTTGGCTTCCATGACTGGCTTTCTGTCGGCTTTCAGTTGCGACACGAACTGGTGGTGATTTTTATTAGCTGATTGACTAACCGTGCAAACCGGCGACACACAATGATGGTGGCACCAGAGTCACCCGATTTCGGCCACCCCGTTTGGATTGATATAGCGCGTCATCTGCCAGCCGAATGAGTTCGGTGGCGTTGCGTGCCGGCTGTCCCAACTGGGCGACCCCGAAGCTGGCGGTGACGCTTAGGATTCCCTTGTCAAAACTCAACGGCAGAGACTCAATCGTGTGACGTAGTGATTCTGCCAATTCCGCTGCCCGGTCGAGGTCCATGCCGGATACCGCACACACGAATTCCTCACCGCCGTAACGGGCAACCAACGATCCTTCGGGAGCGACTTGGCGCCAGGTCCGGCCCACCTCTCGTAGCACTTGATCGCCGACCGGATGGCCAAACGAATCATTGATTGATTTAAAGCAGTCGACATCGCACATGATGACCGCCAGTGGTTGCTGAGTGCACTGGGCGAAATCGACCATTTCACGCAGCCGTTCCTGGAAGCTGGCATGGTTCAGCAGGCCGGTTAGTCCATCATGACGAGCCATCTCGGCGATCCGCTGGAACAGCCGGGCATTCTTAATGGCCAGGGCCGAAACATTGGCCAGCAGTTGCAACATCCGCCGGAACTGAGGCGACGTCGTGTCGACCCCTTCCAGAATCATCAAACCCAGCAATTCGCCGCCGGCAGCCAGCGGAGCAATCGCGTCGATGTGTAATTCTTCCCGGCGCTGCAGGTGCCGGAGAGCCGGGTCATTTTCGATATCCGAGTGAATCAGCAGATGACGGTTCTTCACAACCCAACCGGTCATCCCGCGATCCGCTCGCAAATTGGCCGCGGCACCGAGACCCGAAACACTCAAGGGATCGGTCAACGTTTCTGTCTGGCTGTTCCAGAGTAATACGGAGCACCTGGTACAGCGCAGCAGTCGATGCGTCGTATGGCCGACGGTTTGATAGAGGGTATCCAGGTCCAGGTCAGAGGCGACACGCCAGCCGACTTCCTGCAAGGACAGCAACAGCTCGGGATCTTCCGCTTCCAGCTCGCGCTGCAGATCTCGCGTGTCGCCGACTGTGGGCATATCCAGCGTCTCGGTCTGGGCAATCAATTCGGCGACCGAGGAGACCGGTTTCGGCAATTCCGAAGGCAGTGGCAAACCCACGAGCGAATGTTTTTCGACTGGCAAATTGGAGATCAAAGTCGGTGGTCGGCTGGTTCGCGAATGGAATTGCAGCATCGATCCAATAGAGAATAACAAGATCGACGTGCAGATCGGAAAGACGTGCTGCGCGACTGTCGTAATTGAGAGGGGATGCCCCGCCAGGATGGTCTCACCAAAGCAAGCGGCAACAGCCAGCAAGGTGGTGAGTCGCAGACTCCAGGTCCCCTCGGACAACCCGGACAGGCTGACCGGAATCGCCATCAGGAGCAACGTGGCGGCACCAGGCGTCCAACCGCAGACCGGTCCGATTTCGAGAGCGCAAGGCAGCAACAGAATTGCAGCAGTGGGCGGCATCCAGCTCGGTAGTTGGTGTGCAGGTTGGGGCATTGCAATTGAATGTTTCAAAAAATGATCA
>JAQGHS010000661.1 GCA_028291605.1 Planctomycetaceae bacterium
GACGTCGGCTGGTGCTGCAGCGGGACTATCGGAATTTGCCGTCCAGCAAGCTCCGGAAATCATGGCGCCACACTGGTCCGGCCATCTGGCTCTGCTAGTTGCGGTCGCGACACTAGGAGGTCTTATCGCAGGCGGAATGCTCCATCGCATGTGGTCAAATCCAGTCTACCGCGAAGCTGACGAGCACTTCGATCCCCCTGCAACATAGAACTTTGTGCCAGTTCAGGAAACGCCGTTGGATCTCGCCCAACGCCGCGCATTGCGTCAAGCTCGGCTACAGCAGGCATATGCGGCGTGAATTTCTGCAAAGGTTCGGTATTGAAGTACCTGCTCAGGAGCCTCTGAAGTCGTGCTGTAGGGATTGTAACTACCTTTCCCCAAGTGGCTTGCGGACTTTCTTTGACTTTGGAAACTGCACTGTCAAGACTGAGAAGTAGAATCTGAAAGAACGCGTTCCAGTTGGCAGAACGGGTTGTCGATTCCTATAATGCACTGATAGGGAAATTGCGCATCGCGATAGGTCCTCAACCAAATACAAGCTCTTCCGACCTGGGCACCGACGCCCGGATGTGGTGAAAAATGGCAAAAGCTGGATCAAGAAAGAAGCTGCCGAAGGAAGTTGCCGTCATCAATGCGGACAACTGCACCGGTTGCGAATCGTGCCTGGAAGTCTGCCCGGTCGACTGCATCATCAAGGTCCCCGGTGTAGACATCTCGGTGCTGCAATCATTCTGCGAGATTGACGTCGAACGTTGTGTAGGCTGCGAAGTCTGCGTCGCGATTCCGACCAAGAAGTCCGACCCGTACCGATTGACGGTCTGCCCGTGGGATGCCATCGAAATGGTGCCAACTGTGCAGGTAGCGCAATACGTGGCCATCAAGGGCGGCCCGCCAGAATACATGTACGCCAACTGGGATCGCCTGGTCATTCCCGCCCAGCGAATGGCCGAGTTGGCCGCGGAAAGCTCCAAGTAGCATCCGTTCTAAAGATCCAATTTAACTACCACGCCGACAGTTCACTGTCGGCGTTTTTTGTTATGCTGCGGTGGGTCGAAAACATCAGAAATCCAATACCATCCCCGGAAATGGTGCCCCAGATGCCTTTGCGAAGTCGCGAATGGTTCGCCGGTCGAGAAGAACTGGCGTTCCAACATCGTTCCGCCTTACGTTCGATGGGCCTCGACCCCGATTTCTACGCCAACAAGCCGGTCATCGGCATCGCCAACAGTTGGAGCGATCTCAACAACTGCAATCACAATCTGCGGCAACTTGCCGAGGCCGTCAAACGCGGAGTTCTGGCTGCCGGTGGACTCCCGCTGGAGTTTCCGACGATTTCGCTGGGCGAAGAGTTCATGAAGCCGTCGGCGATGCTCTATCGCAATTTGATGGCGATGGATGTCGAAGAGACCTTACGTTCGAACCCTGTCGATGGCGTGGTTCTGCTGTGCAATTGCGATAAGACAACCCCCGCTCAACTCATGGGGGCCGCGAGTGCCAATCTGCCGACGATTCAATTGAACGGCGGCGCCCGCAGCGTGGGAAACTGGCGCGGGCAACCTGTCGGATCGGGAACCGATATTTGGCGCTATTGGGACGCAGTTCGTGCCGGACAGATCACGCGTGAAGACTGGAGCGATCTGGAAGCCTCCATCTCCTGCAGCGCTGGTGCCTGTAACACGATGGGGACGGCGTCGACAATGACATCTTTGTCGGAAGCCCTCGGCATGATGCTGCCGGGGATTTCCAGTTTGCCGGCCACGGACGCCCGCCGCTTGACCGCTGCGGAAGCGACCGGACGGCGCATCGTGGATCTGGTACTCGAAGATCTACGCCCCACCGATATTCTCACGCCCCTGGCCTTCGACAATGCCATCCGACTGCTGATGGCCCTGGGCGGCTCCACGAATGCCGTCGTTCATCTGATCGCGATTGCCGGCCGACTCAACATTACGTTGCCCCTGTCGCGATTCGATGAACTCTCTCGCACGACTCCATGGCTGGTCAACCTGAGTCCTTCCGGAAAGTTCTTGATGGACGAATTCCACGCGGCCGGCGGGGTCCCGGCGGTCATGTCGGAGATCAAACATCTGCTGAATCTGAAATGCAAAACCGTCACTGGCCAGCCCTTGGAAGCCAGCGTTGCCCGCGCGCGATCCTTCAACAAAGAGGTCATCCGTCCTACGGCAACACCGCTGTCTCCACAAGGCGCGATTGCCACATTGAGCGGGACGTTGGCCCCGCAAGGCGCCGTGATCAAGGCCTCAGCGGCAACCCCGGCCCTCATGGTCCATCGCGGTCCGGCATTCGTGTTTCACAACTACGAGGACATGCTACAGCGGATCAATGATCCCGATCTGCCCGTCGATGGCAACAGCGTTCTCGTCCTGCAAAATGCAGGTCCCAAAGGGGTACCAGGGTTTCCTGAATGGGGCATGATTCCCGTCCCTCAAAAACTCCTCGAACAGGGCATCACCGATCTGGTCCGGATCAGCGACTCACGTATGAGCGGTACCAGTTTTGGGACAGTTGTCCTGCATGTGGCCCCCGAAGCAGCCGCGGGGGGACCACTGGCCTTGGTTCAGAATGGCGATCTGATCGAATTGAATGTCCCCGAAAGACGCGTCGACCTGCTCGTGGAACCCGCCGAATTGGAACGACGACGGACTGCCTGGCGGCCCCCTGTGAGCGCTCACTTGCGGGGATATCCGCGACTGTATATCGACCACGTCCTGCAAGCTGACGAGGGGTGTGATTTCGATTTCTTGCGGCCACGGAATGCCGCGGAACAACAGTTTGTGCCTCCGTTGGTGGGCAGGTCTTGAAAGTCGTTGATCGCTCCGCGATCGTAACGCATTCGCAGTCGCGAGCCTGAAATTGCGGCTCAAGTCGATTATTATTCCAAGCGGTAACTGCGAATGCGTATCGATCGCAGAGCGATCAACGACTTTCATTCAACCGTCATGCGTGAGCTGCAAATGATACGCCGTACGCGACTATGTGTTCTCTTCTGCGGCTTCATGATCCTGTCGCAGTCCGTTGCCTGGAGTGCCGAAGGCGACTCTCTCGACTCGAAATTGTTGCCGATTATCAGAGCTCATCAGGGGCAGGTTGCGGTCGCCGTTAAGCACTTGAAAAGTGGTGTCGCGTTCGAATATCGCGGTGCGGTGCCGATGCCGACGGCCAGCTTGATCAAGTTTCCCGTCATGATCGAGGCCTATCGCCAAGCGCATGAGGGTAAGCTCGGCCTGCAAAAAACGATCGTCCTCAAGGCGGATGACAAAGTCCCCGGTTCAGGCATCCTGACGACGCATTTCTCTCCCGGAATGAGCCTTCCGCTCCGTGACGCGATCCAACTGATGATTGCCTTTTCCGACAATACTGCCACAAACTTGATCGTTGATCAGGTTGGATTGGCAGCAACCACTGATCTCATGAACCGACTTGGCTGTCCCAATACGAGATTGCATGCCAAGGTCTATAAGCCGGAAACGTCACTGGCCCCTGATCGAAGCGAGCAGTTTGGACTGGGCAGTACGACCAGTTCCGAAATGCTCCGGTTATTGGAGTTACTTCACCGACGCGAACTGGTCAGTCCAGCGGCCAGTGATGCCATGCGGGCGCACCTCCTGACGTGTGAAGATCCAGATAAGTTCTCCGCTGATCTGCCCGACGGGATCAAGCTGGCTCATAAGACTGGCTCCGTGGGAGCCGTGCGGACCGATGCCGGACTCCTGGAGACATCCAGTGGAACCATCGCGCTCTGTGTGCTCACCAGCCACAACAAAGATCAACGCTGGGTCCCCGAGAATGCCGGTAACGTCCTGTGCGCCAACATCGCCCGTGCCGCTTACGACCACTTCAATTCGGATGAACCGACCGACGACTCCGACCCGCAAGTGCTGCAAGTCGGCGCCTCTGGCGAATTGGTCGAAACCCTGCAGCGAACGCTCAACGCGCGACTTAAGCCTGCTCCTAAACTGTCGGTCGATGGGGATTTTGGAACGACGACGCAGAACGCCGTGATTCGGTTCCAGAAAGATCGAAACCTCGCGGCGACGGGCATCGTAACTCCTGAGATTTGGCGAGCCCTGGCCCCATTGGTATTAGAAGCTTCGCCGGTGCGCGATCCCAAGATCGTCAATGCCGAGGTCCTGCCGAGACGGCCCCGTGACCCTGTTGCCGGCCCGCCGATTGTCACGGCGAAGGCCTGGGCGATTGGCGACCAAACCACCGGGCAGATCCTGTTTCAAAGCAACGGTGATGACCGGTTGCCGATGGCCAGTACGACCAAAGTCATGACGGCCCTGGTGGTGCTGAATCTGTGCGGAAACGATCCCAAACGACTCGACGAAATGATCGAGTTCTCGAATCGCGCGGACCGCACGGCAGGGACTTCATCGGGTATTCATGCGGGCGAGCGAGTCTCCGTGCGCGAGAGCCTGTATGGCCTAATGCTCCCCTCCGGAAACGATGTCGCAGTCGCACTGGGCGAGCATTTTGGAAAACGTTGCGCTCCTCCAGCGGATGTGCCCAAGACGCAGGACTCGCTGGTCAAATTCCTGGCCGAGATGAATCGAACCGCCGACAAGCTGGGGCTGAAAAACACGCATTTCGTCAACCCACACGGGCTGCCAGCAAAGCCGCATTATTCCTCGGCAAATGATCTCGTCCGTCTAGCTGCCGCCGCTTACAAATATCCTGTTCTGCGAGATTGCGCTAGCGCGCGTCAGCACGGTTGCCAGTTACTCGGCCCCGAAGGGTATCATCGCAATATCATCTGGAAGAACACCAACGAGCTGCTGGAAATAGAAGGTTTTCAAGGGCTTAAGACAGGTACAACGAATGCCGCGGGGAGCTGTCTGGTCTCGGCGGGTGAGTATCAAAATCGCAAGTTAATCGTGGTGGTGCTGGGAGCGACATCCAGCGACAACCGTTACCTTGATACTCGGAATCTGTTTAAATGGGCTTGGAATCAGAAGTGATCGAGCTTGTATTGGACCTTAACGACAGGACCTGCTTATCATGTCGAAAATTATCCGAATCGCGGCGGTTAGTTATGCCCCTCCGCTACACGATCATCACAAACTCGGCGTGAATCTCAGCGCCATTCGTGAGGTCGTCCTCCGTGTCGTCGAACGTGAGCGGCCCGACTTCATCTGCTTTCCAGAAATCTGTTCTTGCAGCGGAGCCAGTTTTAAAGCCGGCATCAGTGCGGCCCCCGAAATCGGGCCTTATGCCGCCGAGGTCGGTAAGCTGGCGAAGGAAGTCAACGCGGCATTGATCATTCCGTGCATAGAGCGGCACATGGGGCAAGTCTTCAATTCGGTCCCGATTGTAAATCGCCAGGGACAGCTCGTGCTGGTGTATCGGAAGAACTATCCGACCATCGGCGAAATGGACGAAGGGATCTGCCCGGGTTGGGAGGTCCCCGTTGCGGATTGCGATGGGGTGCGGGTCGGGGCAGCAGTGTGCTTCGATGCCAATTTCGACCAGATCGCCGCCGAGTTAGAGCGACAACGGGCGCGAGTCGTTTTCTGGCCGTCCATGTACTGGGGAGGCCAGTTGCTGCAGCATTGGTCACAACGGTATGGCTTCTACACCGTGGCAGCCTACTCGCCCGAGAGTTCGATCGTCGATATGAACGGTCGATTCCTCGTCAAACAGGGGAACGACACGTTTCAGGTCCGCCGCGGCCACATGCCCGCCTGGGCCGTGGCCGAAGTCAACGCGGATCGCGAGTTGTACCACTTGGATTACAACCAGAATCAACTGACTGCCATTTACGCGAAATATAGCCC
>JAQGHS010000678.1 GCA_028291605.1 Planctomycetaceae bacterium
AACACCGGTCCGGGGCTTCACGGCACCCGGCTCACCTGGTCAGTATTTTGGAGCTCACCAATTACTGTACGCCGGCGCTGATCACCGCACTGCGAGTCTCGCCACTGGCGGTCACATCGATCTGGATCGATCGGACGTTCTGCGGTTGCCCCTTCTTCACCTTCCCGGCCTTGGCGGTGATCGCCTTCAGGACGGTGTTCACCGTCGCTTGCGATCCCCCCGTGAACGTAACCCGCAACGGAACGCCCGTCTTGCCGCCGGAAATGGTCCCCACCTGCACGCCGTTCACGACGAGCTTCGTCCCCTTCAACGTGACCCCCGCTCCCTTCTTCAGGATGGCCAGCGTATCACGGGCCAGACCTGCATTGAACGTGCTGACCAGGATCGAAGCATGAGTGAAGTCAATCTGCGGTGAAACATTCGTGAGAGACGCCGAACTGTCGAGACGGACGGCCGTCTTGGTCCCCAGGGTGACTGACTGATTCACGTCGAGGTCGAACGAGGGAGTGTCTTCCACCGCTTGGACGGTAATCGTCACGAGTCCATTGTTGCTGGTGAGCTGGCCGTCGCTCGCCACGAAGGAGAACGAGTCCGTTCCCGCGAATCCCTGCGAGGGCGTGTAGGTAAATGTCCCGTTCGATTGAATGGTAACCAGCCCGTGGTGGGCGTGAACGGTCCCCTGCGAGTAGGTCAACGAGCCACCGTTTCCACCCGCAGCGGAAAGCGTTCCGTTCTGACTCGCATTCTCTTGAACGTTCAGCGTTCCGTTCTGTGCAACGGGTGCCACGGCATGCACGGTGATCGAAATCGTTCCGGCATTGCTCGTCAAGTGACCGTCGTTGGCGACGAATGAGAAGGAGTCGGTGCCGAAGAATCCTTGGAACGGTTTATAAGTGAAGGCCCCGTCCGGATGGATCGTTACCAAGCCATGCTGAGTGTGGAGAGATCCCTGTGAGAAGGTCAGCGCACCGTCATTGCCCGTGACTGCCGACAGGTTGCCGTTGTATGTGGCGTTAGCATCCACATCGAATGTTCCGTCGTCGGCCACCGGCGGTAGATTGGGATCACGCACCGTGACCGTGATCGTCGCGAGATTACTGATCAACTGGCCGTCGTTGGCCGTGAAGGTAAACGAGTCGACTCCAATGAAGCCATCCGCCGGCGTGTATTCGAAACTGCCGTCCTCGTTGACCACGACCATTCCGTTCTCCGGATCATTTCCGACACCATAAGTCAGCGGGTCATTTTCCGCATCGGTGGCCGACAATTGCCCCAAGACGTTGGAACCTGGCAGCACCTTGGCGATGCCATTCAGGGCGATCGGAGCAGTGTCATTCAGCCCGTTACTCGAGTCGGTGATCATGAACGTCCGCGTCAACGGGGTCGCGCTGGTGAAATTGACGTCTCCGTCTTGATCAGCCTCGAGGACGACCGGCCCCGGAGCGACCGGCGTCAGAATGTTTCCATTGAGGCTGGCCGCGCCCGAAATCAGCTTAAAGGTGAGGGGCAGTCCCGAGCTTGAAAAACCGTCAATCACAAACGGAGCGGCATCTGTCGTGATATCCTGTACACCGGGGAACGTGATCGTCTGGCTGATCTGGCCCACAACTTCTTCGAGCGGGCTGGAAGTGCTGGATTGGTACCTTTCCGCGGTCAAGATCGCGCCCGCATAAGAGGCCCTGATGGAATGGACTTCGGCGGTCAGGTCGTCGGTGGTGAACCGGGCAATTCCATTCGAGACCGGGGCACTCCCCAGCATTTGTTCGCCATCATAGAACGTCACCGTGCCCTGATTGGGGGTCGTGTGCTGCGGATCGAGATTCGCGACGATGGCCGTGAAGGTGACCGCTTGACCGAATTGAGGATGCGACAACGACGTGGAAATCGACGTTGATGTGGCGAAGTCGGAATAGGCGATGTTCCCAATGCCTGCCAGATTGACGATTTCCGCATTCTCAGGATTGGTCAGTTCGACCGTAAAGAGTCGATTCGGAGTCGTCGTATTCGTCGCATAGACCGGAATGCTGATTGTCTTCGGAGCTGTATCGCCGGGCAGCCAGGTCAGCGTTCCCGTGGTCTGGTCGAAGTCGCCATGTCCCGCAGTGGCCGTTTGGTCGCGCGTTGCGTAATGGACACTGACAGGTTGAGTCAGAGGTTCGGGCGATGACAAGTAAACCTGGAACTCATAGGTGGACGGGTCTCCCGCACCGACCGCTTGCGAGATGATCGGGGTGATGGACAGGGTCGGCCCGATGACATTCAAGACCCCGAAGCTCGCAGCGTTAACCTGAGTCACGAGGGCGTCGCCGGTGTTGTTGGCGACGACAGTGGCGATCGGCAGTTGGCCCGCGGCGACTTGTGCGAGTTGCGGAACGATCGTCCCCTGAGCGACAGTTTGGACCTGGAGTAATCGATTCAGGTAGGTTGTGGAATCATTCAACGGGATCGTATCGATGACGTCATTGACGTTCGCCATGATGGCGGCCGCACCATCCACGACTTCGGGATCCAGCGTCAATGCGGCGCGTTGCGCTGTCCGCAGTATGATTTCCGTCATCAGGTCGGGGTCAGCCAGATCGAGCGGTTGGCCACCCGATTCCGCGATGATCGACGCCAGGGCCGCGAATCCGTCGGTGCTCAGTTCGGCAACGCTGGGGGCTCCAGGCAGGCCACTCAACAGACTGGAGACTTGATGAACGATGATCCCCACTTCCACTTCGCGTGAGAACGAACGAGCGGATACCAGATCGCCGCCAGTGGCTGCCAACACCAGGCTCTCACCCAACAAATTCGTCGTCATCGGCATGCCCAGCGACTGATTCTCAACAGTCATGGCGTCGCCGGCGCTGAGCCCCTGCTGTTGCATCAGTTGATTCAGGATTGAGGTCAGTGGCGAGACCACACGGGAATTGTAGGGAGCCGTCAATCGCAATGCGTTCACGAGTCCCGTCGACCGATCGATACCTCCCGTCAACACGAGCTGACCCGAAGTGGCTCCCTGCGGCACAACGGGTGCAAAGCGTCCATCGGCTCCCGAGGTCGATTGTGGATCCGTCGCGAACGCGAAGTTGAATCCCGGATCGTAGTAGATCGTCGCTCCGTCGAGCGGTCCCCACCAACTGGAGAACCAATCCCAAACCGCTGTGGCGGCGTCGACAACGGCATTCACCACGGTCATCACGGTATTGGCAATTGTCGTCAGGACCGGGTTGCCGATGAACTCGAGCCCTCCATCGAATCGCTTCTTGAAGCCGAAATCCACGCCGAAGATACTGGCTTCAGCCTGGAAGTAGCTGTCGTGATTGTTGTTGGCAATCACATTCAGCTCGACCGAAATGGATGCCAGCGTGCGGCCTCCCAGGATGGATGCCAACCAGTCAGGAACAAAATCAGGCAGGTCGACGCTGGCTGTCCCCGAGAAGAAGTACCGACTGCTTGCCTTGTCGTACTGAGCAGTCAACGAGACGTGTCCCAGCGGCACGCCCAAGATCGAAAAAGTGCCGGTCAACGTCACGGACAAGTTTTGCAGAGCGCCGTTGGAGATGGCCAGACCGGGATTAGAGGAATTGCCGATGTCGACAGTGAACAGACTTTGCCCCAGGAAGGTGCCCTGGGCCGACCCGTACATGACGAACCGGCTGGACTGCGACTGATAGGACATCATCAGCGTGCCGTTGAGTCCCAGCGGGCCGACAGAGAAGTTAGCCGTCGCCGACATGTTCAGACTGACCAGCGACCCGTTCGAGATCACCAGTCCCGTTGATCCATTACCACCGAGCGTCGCCGTCACATTCCCGATGGAGCCGATATTCAGACTGACGCTGCCCGTCATGACGAACAGCCGGGCAGCGCTGTTGTAATTCATGATCAGATTGCCGTTCAGCTCCAACCCCGCCAGACGAATATGCGTGTCGATGGTCATGTTGAACGTTGTGATCTGGCCATTCACAATGACTAGCCCCTGTGTCCCCCCTTGTCCTCCCAGATGCACATTGAGTTGACCGATCCCCGCCACGGCAATCGAACCGACGCCGGAGATGATGATCGTTCTCGTCGACTGTGTATAATCCACCGCCAGTTGGCCACTCACGGTGAGCGCGCTGACCCTGATGTTGGCGTTGACCTGCATATGCAGGCTGACCAGGTTGCCATCCTGAATGACGATGCCCGGATGAGCGGCATCGCCGATCGTGGCCTGGATATTCGCGAGGTCGCTGAGCCCCACGGGCGAGACCGTAACACCGCCCGACAGCGTGAACGTATTGGTACTGCGGGTGTAGGTGAACTCCACATTCTGAACGTTCACATCCAGGACCTGGGCCACGCGGAAGCCCGCGTTGACCGTCATGTCGAGGCTTTCCAATGTCCCGTCGACGATGACCAGTCCCGGCCTTCCATCATGTCCGAACGTGATGCTCAGATTGGCCCCCAGATTGCCGACCGTGATCCCGGCTGTACCGGCGAGCGTGAATGTGTTCGTGTTGGCGGTATACGTGAACTCCAGGTTGCGAGCGAAAATCGTGACCTTGGACACCTTAAAGTCCGCATTGACGATGACATCCAGGCTATCCAGATGGCCGTTGGTGACGACGAGTCCCGGATGGCTGCCGCCGCCAAACGTAATACTCAGATCGAGATTGTTACCAGTTCCCTTAATGGTCAGGCCAGCCGTTCCAGTCAGCGTGAACTGATTCGTGGCCGTAACATACGTGAATTCCAGGTCCCTCGCCGTGATGGTGACCTTCTTGATATTGAAGGTGGCGTTGACGGTGACATCCAGGCTGACGAGGGCCCCGTCGCTGATGACCAGGCCGGGTGTGCTGCCATGCCCAAACGTCACGGCCAGGTCGTCGTCGACTCCGCTGATATGGAAGCCGGCCGTTCCAGCCAAAGTGAACGTCTTCGAAACCGCGACGTATGTGAACCGCAGGTCCGTGGCCGTAATGGTCACCTTTTTAAGGTGGAACTGGGCATTCACCGTGACATCCAGACTGACGAGCTTCCCGTCGGTGACGACGAGTCCCGGGGACCCAGCCTCGCCAAACGTGACACTCAGACTGTCGTCGACGCCGCTGATGGTGAAGCCAGCCGTTCCCGCCAGAGTGAACGTACTAGTGCTCGCATTATAGGTAAACTCCAGGTTCGTGGCGGTGACCGTCACCTTGGCGACATGGAACGTGGCGTTCACCGTAACATCCAGGCTCACCAGGCTCCCGTTGGTGATCACCAAGCCCGGCGTGCTTCCGTGGCCGAAGGTGACACTCAAGCTGTCATCAATGCCGCTAATGGCAAAGCCCGCCGTTCCAGCGAGCGTAAATGTGCTACTCGAGGCCGTGTAGGTAAATTCCAGATTCGTGGCCGTGACCGTCACTTTGGCGACGTGGAATTGAGTGTTGACGGTCATATCCAGGCTGACCAAATTGCCGGCTGTGACAACGAGCCCCGGCGTGTTTCCGTGGCCGAATGTAACACTCAGACTATCATCCAGACCGCCGACAGTCACCGATGCCCCACCCGACATGCTGAATTGGCCGGTGGATTCCGCATAGGTGAAATGCAGGGCATTGGCCGCGATCTGGACGCCTTTCACCGTGAATGAGCCATTGACGGTCGCGTCGAGGCTCGTAAAGCTGCCGTTGCTAATGACTAGTCCGGTATTGCCGAAATTCACGGACATGTTGCCGATGTCCCGAATGGTCACCCCTGCGGTCCCGGTCAACGCGAAGATATTGCCATTGGTCGTGTAGCTCACGGTCAGTTGATCGGCGCTAAACGTCACTCCGGCCACGGTAAATGAGTTCGTGAGGGAGAACGTCGCTCCAGAAAGGCTAACCCCGGAGCTATTAATGTCGACTTCGTTGTTGCCATCGACGCGAACACTGATCCCCTTGGGCAACACGGCGTTCCCTTGCAGGGTAATCGTAGGGGTCGACGTATTGGTGAAGCCAAACGAGCTAAGGGTAAAGGTGGAACCGGCCACCGTCAGACTCTTGCCCCCGCCGGCGGCGATCTTGGAATTGATGAGGTTCGGAATGTTGATATTGGTGACGCCGTTATCAAACAACGTGCGGGTTGTGCCGCCGATCACCGCCACGACGGCGCCAGAGGCCGAGAAATTCAATGTGGTCGTGTCGATGGAGACGGTGCCATTCAGCGTGGCCAGAGGGGTGAGAGCATTGCCGCCAGTGGGGGTGAAGCCGACCTGAACCTGCCCCGTCGCCGAATTCAAGCTGCCGGCCGTTGAAAAATTGCCCCCGCCGACCACGTGGAACCGCAATCCGGCGACGTCCAGGTCTGTGGATCCCTGAGTTCCTTGGACGATCGTGTATACGGCACCGGTAAAGGTACTGGTCGTCATGACGTGATTGTCGGACGCCCGACGGATGGTGCCATCATCCTGGAAATTCAGCCCCAGCGTGCCTGCGCCAGTAATGCCATTAACGGTAATCGTGTAGTCCTTGCCGCTGCCGGTTAATACCGGAGCGCTGCTCGCCACCGATCCGCCAGCGACCACCGTAAACTGGCTGGCAGCGACATTGGTCACGGCGGAGCTGAAGGTCACCTTAAAGGTCACCGTACTGGCATTCGTGGGACTTGTTCCCCCCGGACCAAAGTCGATCGCCTGCACGAACAAGTTGGCACTCTCGGTAATCGTGAAGGGGGCGGGACCGTTGAAACTGCCCGTGGTCATCCCGATGTTGTCGTTAGTGCTGTGGACGTTGCCATTGTCCTGGAAATTCAGCCCCACATTGCCGAGACCAGTAATCCCGCTGACGGTCACCGTGTAGACCGCGGCGCTGACCGCCGTCACAGTGATTGTCCCGGTTTGCACGGTGTTCGTTTTCGTCGCGGTGAATTGATTGGCGGCGACACCGGTCACCCCTTCGCTGAACGTCACGGTAAAGTTGACCGAACTGTCACTCGTGGGGTTGGTTGAGCCAGCCTGGCGATTGATCGACTGTACGGAAACAGTACGAACCTCGGTGATGTTGTAGCTGACCGGGGCCGTAAACGAGT
>JAQGHS010000680.1 GCA_028291605.1 Planctomycetaceae bacterium
ATGCGCCAGCTTGCAACGGCCGAGGAAACCGAGTCTGAACCCAGCGCGGAGAACGAAATTGTGGGTTGCTGTCCAAGGATGCAGGAGGCGTACAAGGCGATCGGCCGGGTCGCGAACCAGACCTTTCCAGTGCTGATCACCGGTGAGAGCGGGACGGGTAAAGAAGTGATCGCTCGCGCGGTTTATCAGCACGGTTCCAGGGCCAAAGGGCCATTTCTGGCCCTCAACTGCGCGGCCATCCCGGAGTATCTTCTGGAGAGCGAGTTATTCGGACACGAGAAGGGCGCCTTTACCGGTGCTGACCGCTGCCGCATCGGTAAGTTCGAGCAGTGCGATGGGGGGACGATTTTTCTGGATGAGATCGGTGACATGCCGTTGGCACTCCAGGCCAAAATCTTGCGCCTGCTGCAGGAACAGGCGTTCGAACGCGTGGGCGGCAATGAGACGATCCGCACGGACGTCCGGATCATTGCTGCAACCCACCGCAACCTGAAAGCATGGTCGGCGGAAGGGAAGTTTCGAGCTGACCTGTATTACCGATTGAATGTCTTCGCCATCCATCTACCGCCCTTGCGCGAGCGGGGCGACGACATGCCACTGCTGCTACAGTACTACTTGAGACGTTTCAGCTGTGAATTGGGGCGCGACGTGCGTTCCGTTTCCCCTGAGGCGCTCGAGCGATTGTCCAACTACTCTTGGCCCGGCAATATTCGCGAACTGCAAAGCGTACTGAAGCAAGCTCTGTTGCAGTCCAGCGGCGCGGTCCTGCTGCCGGCATTTCTCCCCGAATATCTCGGAGGATCTGTTGAATCTGCCCCGGTTTCGCCGTCCGAAGACATGCCTGGAGTTGCGACGTTCGTCATCCGTCAACTCTTCGCGCCGGATGTCCGGGACCTATACACAGTGATGCACCGGAATTTGGACCGCCTGCTCCTCGCCCATGTCTTGGACCTCACCCACGGCAACAAGAGGCAGGCCGCGTTGGTGCTCGGGATTGCCCGGCAAACGCTGCGACAGAAAGCTCTGGAACTAGGACTGGCCGTGACACGTGTCGTCGCGGAGGAAGAAGATTGACATCAGTGAAATCTGGTGCCAGGACGGACCGCCCAGACGCCGCGGAACTGGGCGCAATTCCGGAAGATCTTTCGTACTACTCCTCGGCATCGGCATAGATGTTGCATTGTGATTGATAACTCAAGTCTCGGCGAGGTTGGCGCGAAATCAGCCGGCACGCGCTAGCGTCCGGTTCGTTCCGGAAATCAGGGCCGAAAACAGAACGGGGGGGCTAGCGCCCTCCGGCTAATCAATCATCCGCGCTAGTGCAATCGAGTAATGAAATTCGAAGGTCCCCGTTCTGGATCAAAATGGAGCCGCGGTCATTGAACATGCAGAATGCCCTCTGTGAGATTCGGAGTTCAGTCATGACAGTTGACCAAATGTGGAGAGAATGTCGCGACGACGACCTGTTTCACGTCAATTATCCGAAGTTGTTTCAAGATCGCTGGAAGTATATCCGATACAACCGCTATCCCCGGAATTGCGGGCGGCGAGATCGTTGGTCGTCTTCGGCAAATCTCTTACGTTCGAAGGCTTATAGATCGTCACCAAAAACCTCCTTGGTTGTGCACTTGGAATGTGGATCAGGTGACCTCGTAATCCCTGAGGATCTGATCGTGGCAGCCAAACTGACCACCACAATGCGGCTCCGAGTGGGAGCAGGCTTCGTCGGAATACTCTTGCTGAGCTCACCCTTTGGTTGCAGCCATCAACGGTACACCGCTAGGAACGGCGACAGCGCGCGGATCCTTCCACCGCCGAGCGGCAATATTCACGGGACAAACTCCGCCCCGCAGAATCAGAAGCCGTCCGACGAAGTGGCCAGAGTGACCCTCGCCAGTCTCGATCAACCAGAAACCCCACAGGGGGGTAACTCCGTGCCGGAAGAGTTGCCGGGCACACCACCCGCGAGCGGGGTCAGCAACGAGCCCGGTCAAGCGCTCAGCTTGCCGGATGCGATGGCCCTGGCGTTTGAGTTGCAGCCCCGACTGAAAGTGGCTGTGGAAAGCATCAAACAGGCCCGCGGGCGAGATGACATCGCCTTCGCAGCGTTTCTGCCGACCATCTCAACCGGGTATTCGGTCGGGGGCTTCGACCTGAACGTGGGCGGGGCCGGCATCCCACTGTCGGGGTTGCCGAACTCGCCGGCCTTTACCTTCCTGCCAATAGGCGGCGCACTCCCTGTCGGTCTGAATCTGCAGACCGGGTACGAGTTAGCGGAACTGCGGCTGCAATGGCTGGTCTGCGACTTCGGGCGGCGGATGGGTCGGTATAATCAGGCCGGAATCGCGATTGATATCGCGCAGCTCCAAACCGAGCGCGTCTATCAGACGGTGGCCCTCGACGTGGCGGCGGCCTACTACCAAGAGCTCAGGGTGCGATCACTTCACCGGATTGCCGTGGAATCCGTGCGCCGCGCCGAGGATGATCTGGACGTGGCTCAAAAACTGGCCCAGGGTGGAGTCATCGAGCGCGAAAAAGTCCTGCGTGCCGAAGTCGCACTAGCCCAGGCCAGACGAGCTGTCGACGTGACGGAAGAGGCGGAAGCGATCGCGGTGGCGGCCCTCAATCTCGCCATCGGCCTCAACGTCAGCACCCCGACGACCATCGTCGAGACGGAAGACATCCCTCCGTTCACTATGAACTTGAGCGACTGCCTGCAGACCGCGGTCGGCCAACGTCGGGAGTTCGAGGCTGCCCGGCAGGCCGTCCAGGTGGCCCAGGAAGGGACCCGCGTCGCACGCGCCGACTTCGCCCCGCGCGTTGTCGGCGAGGGTTATTTCAACGACCTCCAGACATCCAGCCCGAATGCCCATGCCAACCTGGGACTGGGCTTCATCAAGCTGGAATGGGGCCTCTTCGAGGGGGGCAGGCGGGTGGCGGAAATGCGTGTGGCAGACTCGCGCATCCGCGAGTCCATAGCGCAAGTCGAGTCGATTGCGGACTCCATCGCGTTCCAGGTCAGCCAGGCCTACCGCCAGCTTGTGGCTGCCCGCAAGAATATCGATCACTCGCGCCCCGCCGTCGACCAGACCAAAGAAACCTACAGGCTCGTCGTAGCCCGCTCCCGCCAGGGGGACGCGACTCCCGCTGAGCTGACTGATGCCGAGGTCTCCGTGACCCGGGCTCAGCAAGACTACTCCAATGCGGTCTACGATTATCTGACCGCAATTGCCCGCCTGGAGTACGCCATGGGAACCACGATGTCTCCCGCAACCGTCGGACCCTAGTTTACAGTCCACGCTAAACCATCGGGCTGGGTGCCACTGGCTCTGCCAGTGCCGATTGTCTGGTGGCCAGCAAAAACGCACTGGCAGAGCCAGTGGCACCCCGAATATTGAGTGTTGACACAGCCTAGCTGTAACAGACGCACGGATGCGCGACTGACGAAGTGCGAGACTACGTCGAGCACACACATTGCTTCGGAGCGCACCCGTGACCACTCCCGTACCTCCCGCGCCGCCTGCTGCGCCAACCACCGCACAACCCGCCGCGACTCCTGTGCAGCCAGTCACCGCGGCCAGTCCCCCCGTGCCTAAGAAGCTTCCATTCCTCCGTTTCCTGCAGGTGGGCGGGCTCATGGGACTGGCCGTGGTGACCGGCTTCTTCGTTTACACCTGGTGGTCGTTTCGTCTGTCCCACTCGATTACCGAAGACGCTTTTGTCGAAGCGCACATCGTTAACGTGGCTCCGCAGTCGGTATCTGGACACCTCGTGCGTTTCTTAGTCGAGGAAAATGACCGGGTCGAACAGGGCCAGGTGCTGGCGGAGGTCGACCCGGTGACCTACCACGACCAGGTGCAAGTCGCCCGCAGCAAGGTCGATGGGGCTGAAGCGGAACTGCGAAGGCAAGAGGCCGCATTGGCTAACTTCCGGCTGGAAGTCCCCATTCAAATCGATATTGCCCGCCGCGGCATGGCAGCAGCAATGGCGGACGAGGCCCGGGCTCAGGCTGCCCTAAAGTTGACCGAAGACGAAGTGGAGCATGGGATCGAAGAGGCCCAAGCCGGTCTGGATGCTGCCACGGCCGACCTGGTCCTGGCGCAGCAGGAATACACCCGGTTCACCATCCTACAAAAAGAGGATGCCGTTCCTTTGCGGCGGGCTCAGGAAGTGACCCGAGCCCGTGACGCGGCCGAAGCACATCGGAAATTGTCCGCGACGAAGCTGGCCAGGGCACAGGCCGATAAAACCCGGATCGAGGTAGCAAAACGCACGTTGGAAGCTTCCGAGACGGCGACACAAAAGGCGAAGAAGGGAGTTGATCTCGCGGACATTGGTAACACAAAAATCCACGAGGTCGAATTACTGACGGCCGTCAAGAAAGAGGGCGTTACTGAAGCCCGTACTGCTCTCGCCTCTACCGAGGACCAACTCAAATACACCCAGATCCGCGCGCCATTTCCAGGAGTTGTCGTCAAACGCTATCGGCACCTGGGAGATTTCGCTTCAGCCGGCGTCCCCATCCTCAGCATGTACAACCCCGATTTGCTCTATGTGACCGCCAATTTGGAAGAAACGCGTCTACGTGGCGTCGCGCCAGGTAACCCAGTGGAATTGCATGTGGACGCATTCGAAAAATCATTCCGCGGGCGTGTCGCCTGGATCGACAAATCGACCGGTGCCCAATTTGCCTTGATGCCGCGAAACGTCGTGGCCGGTGAATTCACCAAAGTCGTGCAGCGCGTGCCAGTCCGCATCGCGATCGACAAAGATGACCGCTGGCCGCTGCTGCGTGCGGGACTCTCGGTCCAGGCCGTGATCAAGCACGGCACTGGTGATCCGGCCCTCGCTGAGCAGGCCGCGCGGGGCATGGTGGAGATCGAAACGCGCTTCAATCGGGCAAAGGACTAACCGGATGACCCAGGTCACGACGATGTCCCCACCCCCACAGTCTCACCCGGCACAGGCGCCCGTGGCCAGCGCCGGGCCGGCGCCCTGGATGGCCGCAGTCGCCATCGTCCCGATCCTGGCCACGGTCTATCAGACGCTGGTTCTGACCGATGTGACGGACGATGTGATCCGCACAGGAATCCAGGCCGAACATTACGCCATGATCTGGACGAATGCGTGCTGGGGGTTTGCATTCGTCTACGGCGTGTTCGCCGGTATCTGGGCCATGGCCCGCGTCGGCCCCCGCAACGCTCTCGTGGTGGGTCTCATCTGGTTCGCGGTGGGAAATCTCATGTGCGGCGCGGCGACGGACGTCACCACTCTGGCGATTGCCAAGCTGGTGGAGGGGATCGGCAAGGGGATGGTGAGCATGCTCTGCCGCTCCTTGTTATACCGCCAGTTCGACCGCATGGTGATCGTGGCCATTGGCTTCTATGGTCTCTGCGCCTACGCGACCCGCCCCACCACGCCGCTACTGACGTCCATGGTCAACGACGCGTTGTCGTGGCGCTGGATCTTTTGGATCAACGTGCCGCTGGCCCTCTTGGCAATTCCTCTGGTGCGGCGCTGCATCAAGCCCGACCGCCCAGCCCAACCTCTCCCGCTGCGAATCGACTGGGTCGGTGTCACGTTGTTTGCAATCTGGGCTGTCAGCCTGACCTTCACGTTCGGCTGGTATCGCAAGTGGGGCGGCTGGACGTCCAATGCCTTCACGGTCACGGCTCTGCTCGCGCTGCTGCTGCCCATCCCACTGGTCGCCTGGGTCGGATCCGGTTTCTCCGCCAGTGAGCACTTCCGCCGGATGTTCCGGGTCCGCATCTACGTCCTGGCCATGTGTGTGCGCATGCTGCTTCTGGTCCAGTTGCTGGTGGTGCTCACTCTGATGTCAAAATATTGCATCGCCCTGCGCGACTATCCTCGACTGACAACCGGTTGGATCCTAGCCCCGGCGACGCTGGCGATGGCCGTCTCGACCTTTCTGACCACTCGGTTTCACGTGCGGTCGCTACGGCACTTCTGGTTATTCATCGGATTCGTCGGGTGTGCCGCGTGCTTGTGGTGGATGTCGTCCGTGGACAACTTTACGAGCAAGGGGGGAGTGGCCCTGATGATCGCCTGCTGGGGGCTGTTTCTCGGGCTGCTCCCGCCCTCCTTCCTGCAGGACGAGGTCGAGAGTTTAGATCGCCGCGACTCCCTATATGCGGGGGCGCTCGCAGTCGTGGTGATGTTCGTTCCGCTGGTCATCATTCCCTCCGCGACCAGTACTATCGTCTCCGCCTGGACCGACAGGGCTCTGGACGCACAGCGGCTGAATCTGCAACAAAACCGACCAGAAGTGGAGGCGTCCTCCGCACGAGTGGCGGACTATTACCGCCAGCGTGGAGTGGGGGCATCTGACCTGAACCACATGACGTCCACCGTATTGGGTGCGTTCGCGAAGGTAGAGTCGGTGGCCCACGGCATCCAGAGCGGCCTGCGCTTCTTGAGCCTCGTCGTCGGCGGGCTCGGCCTGCTGGTGACCTTCCTGCTGGTCCGGGGCACCGCCGCTAAAGCTCCCTGAGCTGTCTACCGCTGGCAGATCTTCCATCCCATGCGGTAAATCAATTGCCACATCTTCGATTACAATGTCCGACGCCTTTCTGGCACGAGCTTGTCTCGACTTGATGGGAGGGTGAGGCTCCTGCCGAACCGCAAGCGTCTATCGTCCCTCGCCAGATTGTGCGGTTCGGCAGGGTACCCTCTGGGTCCCTCACCCTCCCATCGACTCGAATCACAAATCGGATCCATTCTCTTTTTTGATCCCTGACAAAATCGTTCACTGCGTAGCCGCACGCCCCGACGTTCACGGCACGAAGATTGCATTCCTCAGCGTGGACCTTCGCGATACACCTCGAACACCTCGGGGAATTGTTGCTAGCGAGACTGGGTGAGGCGTCGTTGTCGACGCAGCAAGGAGACGCAGTGTATGAAAGCCGAGAACACATTGCCGTACAAACCTGCGATGGCGCTAACTCGGGCCGGCGATTACTTCCTGCTAGTGCGGCCGCGATTAGCACTCCTGGTGCTGGTGACCGTGGGCGCTGGATGGGTGCTGGCAACGGGTGCTGAACCGAGCTTGGATCCGCTGGTACACACGTTGATCGGAACCGGACTGTTGTTTGCCGGTGCCAGCGCACTCAACCAGCTACTCGAACGCCGCAGCGATGCGTTGATGGCTCGAACCGTGGATCGGCCACTGCCCTCCGGAAGACTGCGACCGTGGGAAGTATTGGTTCTCGGATGCACGCTCAATGTCGTCGGCCTGGCATACCTGTTGGCGGCCCAACAGGTCTTGGCGGCGGAATTGGGTGTTTTCGCGCTGGTCAGTTACGTTTTGATCTACACGCCTCTGAAAAGCAAGACGACTCTCAATACTTTAATTGGTGCGATTCCGGGGGCCGTACCGCCGTTGATGGGCTGGGCTGCGGCCCGCGGCCAACTCGACCTTGGAGCGCTCGTTTTATTCCTGGTCGTCTTCCTCTGGCAGGTTCCTCATTTCCTGGCGATCGCCTGGATCTATCGCGATCAATATGCCCGCGCCGGATCGCGAATGCTCCCGGTCTTCGATCTCAATGGCGTTCAGACCGGGCGGCAGATGATTCGCTTCACGCTCGTGCTGATTCTGGTCAGTTTGCTGCCTTTCGTCTTGAGTATGGGCAGCGGCATATCAGCGCTGGGCGCTCTGGTCCTCGGTGTGGGTTTCCTCGGCGCCGTCTTGAAATTCGCTCGTATGCCGACGATCCCGCGCGCCCGTGTCGTGTTCCGAGCATCATTGTTCTACCTGCCTGCTTTGCTCCTGATCTTCGTACTCGACGCATCACTTTATAAAGGGGTGTCGCCATGAGCAGCTTGCTGTTGCTGGCCAGTGCCGAAACGCCAGACTTATCCATGTTCGACCCTGTTTCGCCGTCGGCTAAGTCGATCCGCGATCTGTCGATCCTGGTGATGATCATCACCGGCCTGATCTTTCTCGTCGTGGAGGCCGTGCTCTGCTATTGCCTGCTGCGCTTCCGGCGCAGCACGCCAGGCGGTAATGAACCGCCACAGATTTATGGTAGTCAGCCGATCGAGATCGCCTGGTCCGTGGCGCCTGCTCTCATCGTGTTTATGCTAGTCCTCATTACGACTCGCACACTATGGGAAGTGAACACGGACTTGCCCAAGCCTCGCGCCGATGATCGCGCTCTGTTCGTGACAGTGGTCGGCCACCAGTGGTGGTGGGAATACATCTATGAGTCTCACGACGGCCGGAAACTCGGCTTTACCACGAGTAACGAACTCCATATTCCGGTTGGCGATGACACCGCCCGGCCGGTCTACCTGACCCTGAAATCCTCCGACGTCTGTCACAGTTTCTGGGTGCCCCGGCTGGCCGGAAAAACCGACCTGATCCCCGGTCGCACCAATCACACCTGGTTTCAAACCGCCCGGCCGGGACTTTACCTCGGCCAGTGTGCCGAGTATTGCGGATGTCAACACGCCAATATGCTCATTCGCGTGGTCGCGGAACCGATTGAGGATTTTGAGCGCTGGCTCGACCATCAGCAGCAGCCGGCGGTTGTCGAAGCTGATCTGCACGTAGCCCAAGGGGCCTTTTTATCTCAATCGTGCATCAATTGTCATCGAGTGCGCGGTACCACCGCCGCGGGGACGTTTGGGCCAGACCTCACGCACCTGATGAGTCGCCAGACACTCGCCTCGGGAATGATTCCGAATACTCCCGAGAACCTTCGCGCGTGGCTCGTCAATCCGCAGAACATCAAGGCGGGCTGCCTGATGCCGGCCTTCGGCCTGAATAAACACGATCTCGACCAGATCGTCGATTACTTGTTGGTATTACGCTGACCCGCAGCAAGCTCAATGAAGTCTGGAGCCAGATATGGCTGTCGTCGAACAAGAACCAGTGTTGTTAAGAGCGTACCAGTTTACGCCGGAGCCAGATTCCGCTTCGTGGTCGGCTGTCCTCCACATTTGCGTGATGACTGTCGATCACAAGAAAATCGGCATCATGTACGTGATCATGGCGCTGGTCTTCCTGGTCATCGGTGGCATAGAGGCGTTGCTGATCCGCTTCCAGCTTTTGTTTCCGCGCAACAATCTGATCGGGCCAGAGACTTTCAACGGGCTGTTCACGATGCATGGCACGACCATGGTCTTCTTCGTGGGCATGCCGATTCTTATTGGGATTGGCAACTACCTGGTGCCGCTGATGATCGGGGCGCGCGACATGGCATTCCCCCGCTTGAATGCGTTTGGCTTCTGGGCGACCCTGTTTGGCGGACTGCTCCTCTATTTCTGTTTTGTCACGGGCGGTGCCCCCACCATGGGTTGGTTTGCCTATGCACCGCTGACCGAACACACCTTCGCGCGGAGCGCGGCCACCGATTTTTGGGCACTGGGGCTGGCCGTGAGCGGCTTCGGAACGTTGACGGCTGGAATCAACTTCATCGCCACGATCCTGGCGATGCGAGCGCCCGGCATGACGCTGCGAAAGATCCCCTTCTTCGTCTGGACGATGCTATGGACTGCGGTCCTCATTCTCTTCGCAATCCCGCCGCTAACGGTCGCACTGACAATGATATTGTTGGACCGCAATCTAGGAACCCATTTTTTCGACGTTCAGAATGGCGGATCGGCGTTCCTCTGGCAGCATCTCTTTTGGTTCTTCGGACATCCCGAAGTCTACATCCTGATTCTGCCGGTATTCGGCATGGTGTCGGAGGTCATCCCCGTCTTCTCGCGCAAAGTCCTGTTCGGCTATGAGTTCATGGCCGCGGCAACGGCCGCTATCGCGTTTATCAGCCTGGGGGTCTGGGCGCACCATATGTACGCCGTAGGTATGAGCCGGGTCGTGGACTTGTATTTTGCTGCGGCGAGCCTGGTCGTTTCGATTCCCACCGGAATCAAGCTATTCAACTGGTTGGCAACGATGTACGGCGGCAGAATCATCCTGGCTTCCCCGATGCTCTTCGCTGTGGGCTTCCTATCGATGTTTCTGATCGGCGGCCTGACCGGCATCATGCTGGCCGTGGTCCCTTTTGATTTGCAACTCACCGACAGCTACTTTGTCGTGGGCCACTTCCACTGGGTTCTGATTGGCGGAACGTTGTTCGGCACTTTTGCCGGCATCCACTACTGGTATCCCAAGGTGACCGGCCGGATGCTTTCAGAGCGGCTGGCCAGTTGGCAATTCTGGTTGCTGTATGTCGGTTTTATTTTGACGTTCGGCCCGATGCATGTCGCGGGATTCCTTGGCATGCCGCGCCGGATCTACACCTACGACGCGGGTCTGGGGTGGGATTTCTGGAACCAGGTCACCACGATCGGTGCCATCATTCAAGTCCCGAGCTATGCGATATTAGTATTCAATTTGATCACGTCTCTGTGGAAGGGCCAGCCAGCAGGGGACAACCCGTGGCACGCCTGGACACTGGAGTGGGCCACGACGTCACCGCCGCCGGCCTATAACTTTGAGACGATCCCGACCGTACATAGCCGTCGTCCGCTCTGGGATCTAAGCCACCCGGACGACCCGGACTGGAAATATGAGTAAAGGCTAACAAATGAATAACGCTCGTCTGGAGACGATTCCCGCGAACTTGATTCGTTCACTCCCACTGCCGCCTCCGGTTGCACTCGAACGCGGCCTTAGCCCCGCGCAGTGGGGGATGATCAGTTTCCTGGTTTCGGAAGTGGCATTGTTCAGCACGTTGATCGTGGTCTACCTGACCTTTCGGGGTTCGGACCTGTCCGGACCGACGCCTGCGATCCTGTCACGAACCCTGGTGTTCTGCACGACGTTCTGCTTGATTGCCAGCAGTGTGACGATCCATTTCGCGGTCAAGTCGCTGAGCTGCGGTGAACGCTCAGCCTTCCTCCGGTGGTGGACGGCCAGCATTCTGCTCGGGTTGGTTTTCCTGGCAGGCACGGCTTATGAATGGCGTGAACTCATCGTCATCCACGATCTGACGATCGGTCGCAATTTGTTCGGCAGCACTTATTACACCCTGGTCGGCTTTCATGCCCTGCACGTCACGGCTGGCGTCGTATTGATGCTCACGGTACTCGGCCTGACCCTCAATCGACTGGTGTCATTCTCGAACCGGGCCGGCGTCGCACTCGTTTCCTGGTACTGGCACTTTGTGGATTGTGTCTGGCTGGTGGTCTTTGCAGTCGTCTATTTGGCTTGACGAGAGATTCCAATCAACCGATCGGGAACGGCAGAGAGAAACAACGCATGCAAAATCAATCCGAATCACGTCCCGCATTTGACATTGTTTCCGACCAGGACATGGTTGAGATGCCTCGGCCGACAGTCGCTCCCATCGTGTTGGCGCTGGGCTTGATCGTGCTGGCGGCGGGTGTGCCCCTCGGGCTGCCCTTTCTGTTCGTGGGAGCCTTGGTACTGGTCACTGGTCTGAGTTTTTGGGTGGGAGAGTTGTTGCCTGGTCGCGGCCACTTCCACGAACGTCTGGTGGCAGCGACATCTCGCCCGATGCCGGTGTTGGCAACTCTAGCAGGAGTGGACCAATTGCGTTCTGGCATGCCCGGTTACCGGGCGCGACTCCCCGAAGCAGTGCATCCGATTTCGGCCGGGGTCAAAGGCGGAGTGATCGGCGGCTTGGTGATGCCCATTCCGGCCTTGCTCTATGGCGTGTTGAGTGGGCACGGCATCTGGTATCCGATCAACCTATTAGCCGGAACTGTGCTGCCGAGCATCGGTACGATGACCACGACCCAGCTCGAACATTTCAGCCTGCCGTTGCTGCTCACGGGAATTGTCATCCATGCAACTATGTCAGTGGGATTCGGCCTCCTGTATGGCGTGTTGTTACCCATGCTGCCGGCGTTCCGCCGATTGGCAATTCCAGGATCGCTGGCGTGGGGCGGCCTGATTCTGCCCCTGTTGTGGACGGGTATTAGCCACGGCCTGATGGGGGTCGCCAATCCTGTCCTGCAGGCACGAGTGGACTGGCCCTGGTTCATTCTTTCGCAGTTCGTGTTCGGAATCGTCGCCGCCTTCGTAGTGAGTCGTTCAGAAAAGATTGCTGTGCCTCCTGCAGGCAGCGGTGCAGGTTGAGGCTAAAGGTCATCGAAAGCGAGAATCCAATGGCACCTGGTGCGTCGAACAACAAGAGCGGAGGCCTACGCCGACGGGGAGTTTGGGCCCGGACCTGCATATCGGTATGCCTGCTTGTGTCCGCGCCGCTGAGTTTTGTCGGGTGCGACTTTCCCGGGCGCCCGAATCCTAACGAACGGCCCATACCCGCCGATCAGGTCGTAGAATTCGGCCTCCTCTACCGAAAGAACTGCTCTGGGTGTCATGGCACCGACGGCAAGCTGGGTCCCGCGCCTCCGCTCAATGATGCGCTGTTCCGAGCCATCATCCCGGCGGCAGAACTGAAACACATCCTTACGAAGGGGAGAAACGGGACACTCATGCCCGCCTTCAGCCAAGAGAACGGCGGAACCTTGACTGCGACACAGATCGAAGTGTTGGTGCACGAGATCAAAGGCATCCCCTACATGATCGTTCCGAAACAGAACGGTGGCAGGGGTGAGGTCGAGGTTGTGCCCGATGCCGGGGGGATTTCTCCTCGATGGGGAGCTCCTGTACGGCCGCCGGCCAATGTCCCGTCTTATAACCAGGCAGCCGCCATCGTCAGCCGCAGCAGCGCCGTTCAGCAACACGATGGAGCGGCGGTATTTGTCCGAGCCTGCGCCGCCTGCCATGGGGAGCACGGCCAGGGAATCGCTCAAGGACACGCGATGGTCCGCACCATCAACGATCAGGTGCTGCTCAAGCTCAATAGTGATCAAGTTCTACGCCGTTATGCGATTACCGGGCGACCGGACCTCGGGATGCCGAACTTTGCGGAACCGCGTCCCGGCAATCCGCATTTTCAGGCGCTGACCGAACAGCAAGTGACGGATCTTGTTGCCTTGTTGGCTTCCTGGCGGCAAACGACGGTCAACGGCAAATGACCCTCACCAAGGATCGACCTATGTCTATCGAAGCAACCTGCACGCAGTCGCCCAATTCACTCGGACGGCGCACCTTCTTTCAATGGCTGACCTATGGGCTGTCGGCCGTGGCCTCCGTGGTCTTGGGTGGCCCCTTGTTCGGTTATTTTTTGGGAGCTCGCCCGCGTGCGGTCCATTGGGTACCGCTGGATGATGTGGACAAGTTCCCCCTAAATGAAACGCGGCTGAAGTCGTTTGACAACCCGCTACGTCAGCCTTGGGACGGCATCACCGCCCTGACTGGGGTCTACGTCCGCAACTTAGGCGTGGACGAGCAAGGGATCGTTCAATTCCTGGTTTTGGCCGTGAATTGCGCCCACTTGGGCTGTCCAGTCTCCTGGTTCCCGCAGTCCGGATTATTCATGTGCCCCTGTCATGGAGGTGTCTACCATGTGAACGGCGACCGCGCTTCGGGGCCGCCGCCACGCGGATTGTTCCACTGTGTCTGGCGAGTGCGTCAAGGCCGGCTCGAGGTCCAGGCCCCGCACTATCCGACCCTGCAAGATACTTTGGTCAGCGGGGAAGTATGAACTAACTGACCCATATGTCCATTCATCTTTGTCGGCAACCGCATTTTATTGGAGGAGTTTAGCATGAGGCGTGGGCTATATGCGATCGGAGCATGGTTTGAGGCCCGCCTGTGCCTGTGCGAGAGCCTGTGGCCAATGCTGACTCACCCCATCCCCAAGACCGTCGCCGGACCGATGGGCTGGTGGTACATATTTGGAAGCGCTTCCCTGACGCTCTTCATGATTCAAATCGTCACTGGCATTGGCTTGGCGTTAGTCTACGTACCATCCGCGGATCGAGCTTATGACAGTCTGCTGTTCCTGAATTACGAGCAGCCGCTCGGCTGGTTTTTGCGAGCATTGCATTTCTACGCCGGATCGGGCATGGTCGTTCTCCTGATAGTCCATATGAGTCAAGTTTTCCTGCATGGTGCTTACAAGTATCCCCGCGAGTTGACGTGGGTCGTGGGTGTCGTTCTCTTTCTACTAACCCTCGGGATGTTTTTCTCCGGCCAGATCCTGCGCTGGGACCCGGACGCGTACTGGGGCCTGGCCGTCAGTGGCTCAATGGCTGGCCGAGTCCCTGTCTTAGGACCGTGGATCGTGGAACTGGTCCTCGGCGGAGACGTGATTGGCGGCAACTCCCTGAGTCGTTTCTTCACCTTACACGTGTTCGTCATCCCGGCACTGCTGCTGATCTTTCTCGCGATCCATCTCTGGCTGGTGATCAAAAAGGGGATCAGTTCGCCGCCGGTTCCCGGACAGACCGTTAATCCGAAAACCTATGACGCAGAGTATGAACAGGAGTTAAAGACCGGCGTCCCCTTCCTGGGTGAAGCGATGCTCAAGGATCTTTTCTTCTCCGCTTTTGCAGTCATTGTCGTGGTCTCGCTGGCCGCGATCATCGGACCCAAGGGCCCCCATGCCCCGCCCAATCCCACTCTGGGAGGCGCCAACCCTCGGCCTGAGTGGCCGTTTCTCTGGTTGTTCGGCCTTCTCTCCCTGAGCCCGCCTGAAGCTGAAACATTCATCATCCTGATCTTCCCGGTGATCTTGATCATCGCCCTGTTTCTCGTCCCATTCGTGTCCAATCGTGGTGAACGCGCCCCGAGCCGGCGGCCGGTGGCTGTGCTGTCCGTAGTGCTGATCTTAACAGTACTCGGCACGTTGACCTACCAAGGCGCGACCGCGCCGTGGTCGCCGCAGATGTCCGCATGGTGTGGCGAGCCGATTCCGGAAGATATTGTGCGTAGGAGCACGCCTCGCCAGCTGCAGGGGGCGTTAGTCTTTCAGAATAAGAACTGCCGCAACTGTCACGCGCTGCAGGGCAGCGGTGGGCAACGAGGTCCGGACTTGACCTGGGTCGGCGTACGCCTGACGTCCGATCAACTCATCGATCAGGTCAGCAACGGAACGCCCGGCGGCGGAAACATGCCGGCGTACGGCAAGCAAATCGGTCCGGACGAAATGACCGCTCTGGCTGATTTTCTGGTGAGCTTGCAACCGCCGAACCAAACTCTGGTTCGTGAGACTGCAGCAGTTCCCACGAAACGGAAAGAGCCATGAGTCCCACGGTCGACGCTTTTCTGCGCTCCTGGCCATACGACCCCTGGCTCCTGGCGACCCTCGGTTTGACTGCGGCCATTTACGTGCGCGGCTGGCTGACCCTGCGTCAGCGGAATCCGCAGCGCTGGCACACGGGTCGGCTGACCGCCTTTCTGTCAGGACTGGCGGCCATCGCGCTGGCCCTGGCGTCGCCCATCGAACCGTTCGCCTCATTGTTGTTTCAAGTTCATATGTTGCAGCATCTCCTCCTGATGATGGCGGCACCTCCGCTGCTCTGGCTAGGAGCACCGCTGTTACCGCTGCTTTGGGGGTTGTCTGAGCAAGTACGCAGATACTGGATAGCACCGTTGTTTCGCCTCCCGGTCCTGCGGGACTTCTGTTCGCGGCTGACTCACCCGCTGGTGACACTTCCGCTCTTTGTCGCGGCCACGTGGGTATGGCACGCACCGGGCCCCTACGAACTCGCGCTGCGCTCCAATGAATGGCATTATCTCCAACACGTGTGTTTTCTAAGTGCAGGATTGCTGTTTTGGTATCCGGTCGTCCGCCCGTTTCCTGACCACGCACGCTGGTCACCCTGGCTCATGGTGCCGTACTTGATCCTGGCGGACATACAGAACACCATTCTGTCGGCCCTCCTGACGTTCACCAGCCAGGTCTTATATCCGCATTATCTCAACGTCCCGCGTTTGGGTGGACTCTCCGCTCTCGAAGATCAATCGTCTGCGGGCGTTCTCATGTGGGTGCCTGGTTCCCTGGCCTTTCTGTTACCACTGTTCGGTATCATCATTCAACTGTTGTACCCGCCGACTGCAACTGTTGAGAATCGGGAGTCACCAATCCGAACTCACAGTGCTGACCAGGGTCAGCGTTCGAGACGCGACGGAGTGAATGTACCAACCGCCGGTTGGATTGCCCTGCCGATAATGCACCCTTCGCCGACCTCGCCTGCACCGTTCCAGACTACGCGTTTTGACCTGTTGCACGTCCCACTGTTAGGGAGGTTCTTAAGATGGCGGCATGCTCGGCTTACCCTCCAGTTGCCGCTGGCAGCGCTGGCAGGCATCTTGATCTTGGACGGATTGCGCGGACCGCAGGTCGGTTCGATGAACCTCGCGGGAGTGCTACCCTGGATCCATTGGCGGGGACTGCTGATCTTGACCTTGCTCGCGGCGGGAAATTTCTTTTGCATGGCGTGTCCGTTTCAATTGCCTCGGACACTGGCGCGGCGCTGGCTCCCGGCCAACCGAGTCTGGCCGCACGCACTCCGAAATAAGTGGACGGCGGTCGTTCTGCTGGTGCTATTCTTGTGGGCTTACGAGGCTTTCAGCTTGTGGGACAGTCCGTGGTGGACCGCCTGGCTCGCGCTGGGTTATTTTGGCCTGGCTTTTATGATCGACGGTTTCTTCCGCGAGGCGGCCTTTTGCAAGTACCTGTGCCCCATCGGTCAGTTCAACTTCGTGCAATCATTAGTGTCACCACTGGAAGTCAAAGTCGTCGATCCCCAGATTTGCACGGGGTGTCAGACCAAAGACTGCATCCGCGGCAGGGAGGAGATCCCCGGTTGCGAATTGCTCCTGTTCCAACCTCGCAAGTCGGGCAACATGGACTGCACTTTCTGCCTCGACTGCATTCATGCGTGTCCCCACGAAAACGTCGGCATTCTGGCTCGAACGCCTGGTACGGATCTGTGGCGCGACGATGACCGTTCTGGCGTGGGTCGCTTCAGTAAACGTCCCGATATCGCGGCCCTTATCGTGGTCCTGGTCTTCGGCGCTTTTGCCAACGCTGCCGGAATGGTCGGCCCTATTGTGGCTTGGCGCGAGCGGCTGGACCGTATCCCAGGGCAATTCTCGCCGCTGCTGATCACCACTCTGTTTTACCTCGTCTCCGTCATTCTACTGCCCTTACTGGTGATCGGAACCGCTTCGGCTCTCAGTTGCCGGTGGGGTCGACTCACGTTGAGTTGGAGCGAGGTGGCGACGCGTTACTCGTACGCGCTGGTTCCCCTGGGCTGCGGAATGTGGCTGGCACATTACAGCTTTCATCTGGCGACGAGCTACGACGCCATCGTTCCCGCCATCGTGCGTTTTGTACGTGACTGGGGCTGGACTGCCGTGGGACAACCGCGCTGGGTGGCCGGATGCTGTCGTCCTGCAATGGAATGGCTCCTGCGGGCCGAGATCTTGTTTCTCGACCTAGGGTTGCTCCTGTCATTGTACGCCGCTTACCGCATTGCGCTGTCCCAGTCTTCCCACTGGTCCCAGTCGCTACGGTCCTTCGCGCCGTGGGCGTTACTGAGCGCATTACTGTTCGGACTAGGCGTCTGGCTCGTTTTTCAACCGATGCAAATGCGGGGCACTTCAGGCGTCTAGGGAAGCGAAAGGGGCGGAGCAATTGAGAATTCGACACCGTAACCGCTTCACCCTGTTCGTGCTGCTCTGTTCTACGCAGTGCCTTGTGCCGTGCCTGACGCTGGCGGATGGGGGTACCGTCCGACTTCTGGAACAGCAGGGCAATTATCATGTCGCCGCCTTTACTGCCCCATCTCTCTTGCACGCCGGCCCAATCGACATCAGTGTGCTCGTCCAGGACGCCGCCACGCTGGAGCCAGTATCGGATGTGCTGGTCAATATCCAGGCGCGGAGGCGTGATCATCACGGCGTTGCTATTTGTCATCCAGCGACAATCGAGGCTGCGACTAATAAACTCTTTCGTGCCGCCAAATTCAAACTGCCCAAGCCTGGCTGGTGGGAAATAGAACTCTCCATCGAGGGGCCATCAGGTAAGACGCAAGCTCGCTTCGACGTCGAAGTGGCGGAATCCGGGTCGCGATACCTGGCCCTGTGGTCGTGGATCGGTTGGCCCGTGCTGCCGATCCTGCTATTTTGCATGCATGAGTTGTTTGTCCGACGGAGGTCGCGTTGAGATGCCATCAAAATTTCGATACGCACAAGGCCGAGTTGCAGGCAGGGCCGATGGGCATTCCGCAACTGGCATAATACGAGGCTCGGGAGCAACATGAACCCAGTCGAAGTGGTGATCGGATTGATTCTCGTAGCGGTCGTGCTGGCGACGGTCGCTCAACGCTTGCAGATTCCCTACCCGACGGTACTCGTCCTGGGTGGTTTGGCGTTGGGCTTTGTTCCCGGCTTGCCGCATATCCAGATCCCCCCTGACATCACGTTCCTGGTCTTCATTCCGCCGCTGGTCTACCTGGTCTCGACTCAGTTCGGGTTAAGAGATCTGCGAAACAACATGGGGCCGATCCTCCGGTTGTCCGTCGGATTAGTGCTGGTGAGCCTCGTTTGCCTGGCTGGT
>JAQGHS010000713.1 GCA_028291605.1 Planctomycetaceae bacterium
GCGCGCCCTCTCGAATCCATGTTGTTTACCTTCGGCGCGGGGATCGTCTGCGGGTTGACACTGGGCTTGGTGTTGCGTTCGCGCTAGACCGCGTTCCAAAGCGATTTCACAGATCGTCGCAACTACAGAAGGACAGAGGCGAAACATGAGCGATGAAGCAGGCGAAAACGAAATCCAGGAAGAGATGGACCGCGTGCGGGGTGACTTGGGCGGCGGAATCGACCGCCTGGGCGAACAAGTCCGAACCTTGTTCGACTGGCAATCGTATGTCCGCGCTGCTCCGTTGACTTCCGTCGCCTTGGCAGCGGCCGCCGGCTATTTGATTGCTCCTCCGATTCGCTCTTCGCGACGCTATGTGACGGCGGCAGGGGAACCTATGCCTAGCGGTCCGAGCTTGTTCGGGACCCTCAGCAACGTGCTGATCGCGACGGCGACGCAGGCCGCGTCCGCGTACATCGGCGATATGCTCGTGCGTGAACTCGCAGCCTATTCGCCACCTCATCCTCAGCCCGGGGTGGCGCCTGATGCGGCGCCCTTCGATGCGATTTAAGAGCGGGAGATCAGCATGATTAATCGAATTCCAGACGACCTGACGGACGCGGCTGCTACGGCTGCCCAACAAATTGAAGAGGGAGCGGCCGACATGTCGGCTAGCTTGCAACGGGAGGCAAAGAAATGGCTGTCGCAACTCGAGCAACAGATTATAGCGAACCCGGCATTGGCGCTGGGGGTAGCGGTAGCAGCCGGCCTGACTTTGGGGCTGATGTTGAAGCGGAGATGACCCCCGATTTTGCCGACTCGATCGATGGCGGGGATGAGATTTCGCCTTCCTCAACAGAGATGATCGCGGCATCGGAAGCAGCGATCCTGGCAGCTCGGGATGCAGAATTAATTTCCGAGGCTCCAGTCCAGGCAGTCGCCACCCAAATGGCAGACGTGGCCGTGGACGCGGTGAAACTGCTGGAGTTGCAGGTCAAGCTGTTTGAAAGCGAATTGTCTCAAAGCAGCCGACAATTGGTACAACCGGCCATCCAATTTGCGGCCGCCTATGTACTGGGTACGGCTTCCCTGATTGTCCTGCTATTCGCCATCAGTGCCGGACTGCAGGCCTTGGGGCTGGCCCCGTGGTTGGCCATGTTGATTGTGGCCGGTGCCGGTGCGGCGATTACCTATGCTGCGGTGCAGGTCGGGGTTTCGCAACTGAAAGAGCCCCGCATTTCGTTCGCCAAGTCGAAGGAAGAATTGATGCGGAACGCCGCCGTCTTGGCGAGTCTAATGAAGCCTTCGTCGCGGCCTTAATGTCAGTCACGTTCTATTGCGGGAGGATGCCCGCAGGAACTATTTAATATGCAAAACATTTTCAACTCAGAAAGTTGAGGTGCTCAAATGGCAACTCGAGTGGAAACCGAAAACGGCAAATCCCAGCGAATGTCCGATCAACCCGAAATCGCGGAACTCAAAGATGTGGCGGAAGCCGCCATGTGTAGCTTCCGGCAATACGCGCGCTCGCGACCAGAGGTCGTCGCGATGTGGTGCGTCGGAATTGGCTTCATACTAGGATGGAAGCTGCGCCCATAATTGAATCCGCAGCCCCGAAGAACGCTGAGCCTGCGAGCGGGGATAAGACCATCTTCAACATGGTTTTATTCCCGCTTCGTGGGCTCAGTTTATTGTCGACGACGAAGCGAACGGACTCATTTCTGCGGACACATGAGCTCATTAAACTCACGGGCGTCAGCGTTCGAATCGGGAGACCCAATTCGAATCTGCACCTTATTTTTGTCGAACTCCAGGCCAAACTTCGATGTGATTTCCTGTCCAATTTCCTCGGCTATTTTCCGAGTCGCTTCGTTCTCCGGTTTGTCGCTCGCGGTGGTCTCAGGTGCGACTTCCTGATCGGGCCTTTCGACTCGACCGATCATGCAGAGATCGTCGGCGCCAGGTCGCCCGTCATACCCCATCGAGCGTAGGCGAAACGTTGGCTCGCGGACATCATAATCGAGCGGGCGGCCAAAGCTGTCTGTCACGAACCCATCACGCTCGATACAGATATCACGACATAGTAGCTGCCTTTCGGTGCGCGGTGGTAATTTCCCGGTCTCCTCAAATTGCTTGATGACCGCATCCCGGACTCTGGTCAAAATCATTTTCGTTTCTTGTTCTCCGGGTTGTCTGATCCCGACTGTTATGGCCCATAACGCAGCCAATCCGATCGTCGCTCCAAAACAAGCCCCCCACAACAGCGGCCGCGTGATACCAAATAGCCACCGGTAATAGGGACCGATTCCGTCCGCTACGGCTTCGTAGATTTTGAACCCGGACGGACCGCTGAGACCCAAAAAATCACAGATAAAACAGATAAAGACGAGAGGGGATAAGACGAGAGTGAATACCCCCACATACAACAGGAGCGGTAAGAATGTGACAGCGAGGAGTAAGACAAACGTGGTATTGAAAACGAGCCCAATCGAAGTCACGTTTTGCGCAACCAGCATCAGACCGAATACGCTGACTGCGGCTACAGGGAATCGGCCTGCACAGATGATGTTTCGCAATCGCATGATGGATCGGTACGAAAACTTGTCAACTACCTTGAGGCAATCAGCTTTTGAGACAACCTATTGATTCTACGCTATCGCTGTAGAATGGGAATTCTTGCCCGTCTCCATTTGTTCAATTCACCGGGATGAGCCGACCAATAAGCACGTGTTCCGTAGACTGGAGCAATTGCTATGATATGCGACCAATCAACCAGTACATCAAATTCTGAAGCGGACCACCGCCAGCCACAAGAGCAAGTCATGCCCAAGTACAACAGCCTGTCTCGCGTCCTCAATCTCGTCGGACGTACCTGCATGCTTCCATTGTATCGGCGGAAGCTTGTACGCTTCGAACAGAGTATGAAGCAGGCTCGGCAGGAGCAGCAAGACATCCGCACGCGCATCCTGAAATATGGATCCGAAACCGCGCTGGGGCGTGATTTTGGGATCGGGAAGATTCAGAACCTGCAGGACTTTCGTCGTCAATTGCCGATCGCCGAGTTCGATCACTTTGCCCCCTATATTGCCCGCGTTGCGGCCGGTGAGACGACGGCCCTGTTCCCGCAGAATGAAACAGTACTCACGTTTGTGCAGACGAGTGCCACCACTGGGAACCCGAAGATCCTGCCGGTCGCCAAGACCTGGTTTCGTCACTATTCGAATGATTGGGATGTGTGGGGAGTCAAAGCGTATTGCGATCACGGCGACATGATGGGCATGCCCATTCTACAGATGTCGGGCGTGTGGAAGTTGGGGACGACTCCGGGCGGTTTCAACATCGCGACGATCAGTGCGATGATCGAACGCTATCAGTCACCGGTGATCAAAGTCACTTATGCTGTCCCCGACGAAATCAAGCGGATTCCGGAGGTCGAGGCTCGCGGCTACTGCATGCTGCGCAGCACGGCGACGACGAGCGTGGGACTGATCAGCACGATTACCCCGTCTTCCATACTGCAGATTGGCGAATGGACCGCGAAATTCGGCCCGCAATTAGTGCGCGATCTCGCCCAGGGAACGCTTGACGAGAAGCTCAATCTCCCGGCAGATGTCCGGAAACAATTGGCCGCACGAGTGCGTCGGCCACAGCCAGAACTGGCCCGCAGGTTGGAGAAAGCGATCACCGAGAATGGCGTTCTCCGTCCGAAGGACATCTGGACTCCAGTCATGATTTCGTGCTGGCTCGGTGGGACCGTCGGGTACTCCGCGCGGCGGATTCCCGAGCAGTTCGGCGATGTGCCGCTGCGCGATCAGGGACTGCTCTCTTCGGAAGGCCGGCACACGATTCCGCTCGGTGATGGCATTCCCTATGGCCCCCTGGCCGTCAGCAGCAACTACTACGAATTCATCCCGGCCGAAGAAGTCGTCTCCCCCACGGCAACCGTGCTGGAAGCTCATGAGCTGGAACAGGACAAACTCTATCGCATCATCATGACGACCTTCGGTGGCCTCTATCGTTACGACATCGGCGACATCATTAAATGCGTCGGCTACATGGGCGAGGCCCCGTTGATCGAATTCATCCAGAAGGACGGCAGCTATTGTGATATCGAGGGTGAAAAGCTTTCGGCATTCACCGTCTGCCAGGCGGTCGAGCGTGCTCAATCCAAATCAGGCCTGGCCATCTCCTGCTTCACGGTAACGCCACAAATGCGCCCCGGCGAGCGACCGCGCTATGCGATCATTGTCGAAACGCAAGAAACAGGGGATACCACCCAAGCAGCCGAGTTCTTGCGAACCTATGACGACGACCTGCGAAAGCACGTCTATATGTACGGAGTCAACCGCCGGAACAACATCCTGGACGCCGCCTGCCTGGTGCGAATTCCAACTGGCGGCTGGCGACAGTTCATCGCAGAGAAGGTCGGCACTCATGGCAGCGGGGACAGCCAGTACAAGCATAAACCGCTCGTGGCTGATCCCGAATTCATCCACAAGATGAAGATCGTCAACACCTGGCAACTCACCGATGAGGGTAAGATCCTCGAGAAGTGAGTTCGTTCCGGTAGCAGAAAACTGACTTCCGCGAGGTGGTCACTGCGCCGCCACACCGACCGCATCTCAGGGTTGAACTGGCTTCAGATATCGATCAAACCAGTCGGCGAGCGCCGGACCATCGACCGTCCAAAAATTGGGCCAGGGATGTCCGCCATCTTTCTTGATGACGAGTTCCACGGGCACCCCGGCAGCCTTCAGCTTGGCAACGAGTAACTCCGATTGCTGCAGGGGCACGACCAGGTCCTTGTCGCCATGAATGATGAACGTGGGGGGACTGTCCTTTGTCACGTGAGAGATCGGTGAGATCTGCCCCAAGATGGTCCGCTTTTTTGCGTCGTCGGTCACCTTACTGTAGACTCGAGTTTCGGGGTCGAACTCCTGGAAATCGAACGAGGCCCGGTGGTAAGCCAGAGGGCCGAAGTCTCCACATTGCACCTGTCCCGGCGCCCCATAGTTCAACAAATCGGTCAGTGGGAAGAAGCAGGCGACCGCCTGGATCCGGCTGGAAGTCCGCTCGATGGGATCGGTCGATTGAGGATTTCCAGCGTCTCCCGAGTAGGCCTGCAACAGCGAGAGATGTCCGCCCGAGGATGCTCCCGTATTACCAAGTCGATCAGGATTGATCCCATAGTCTTTGGCGTGGTATCTGATAAAACGCACTGCGCGATGAATGTCGGCCGCCGCTTCAGGAATGGTGAACTTCGGCTCGCCCGCGAGAACGACTCGAAAAACCGTGTAGCCCCGTTTGAGCAATTCGGCAAAGGTACTCGGGTCCTGATGAGCTTTGTGCCAGCCGCCATTGGCCAGATGAATGATGCCCAAGCCGTTGGGCTTGGCGGGGCTGAACACGTCCATGGTCAGAGCCAGATCGAATTTCCGCCCATAGATGACATCTGCTTGATGCCGGACTGAACTCGATTCTTTCGAGGCGCCAGACAGACCGGTACTCACCAAACAGGTCAGGACGCCAAGGCTAAGATAGAGAGAGACACGCTTCATCAATGGGCTCCGAGGATTCACACTGGGACTGGTCGCGGACCATTCCCCAATTATTCTCGGGATAGACTACCGCGAACCGCAGAACCATCACCAGCCCAGGCAGTACGATTCGCAAATCGGCCCGATTCAGACGCCGTGCTATCTGAGCGCCGATTTGCCGCGGCTCATGATTTCGAATCCGAATGTCCACTGGTAAGATGCAGATCGCTTCGGGGCCAAATCGAGGGAAGGTTTGGAAGTGCCTGGGGCCATTCCAACCAGGCTGATCGCCTTTGCCGAATGAACAAGCCGAGCAGAAAACGAACCGCTACAGCGTCGTATGATCGCACCTGGAACAGGCACATCACTGGGACTCATTGCTGAGTAGAAAGTTGTACCATGAACGCAGCGGGCGCCTCTCCACAAATCACGTTTCGTATTCCCGGAGCCTGGTCACATCCCAGGGAACTGGTGGAACGTTTGCCGCCGGGTTTTCGGCTGTCTCCGGAAGGCATGCGGCTGCCAGATGGTACGGAGATTGAATTTTCTCCAGTGCCTCCGGACGAGCAGTTCCCGCAGATCTTTGCGACGGCGTGCCGCCGGCCTCCGACGGATGACGAGCTGGAAATACTCGGCCGTTATACGGTGAACGTCGTCTTGACCGGCCCTGGCGGCTCATTGGAGTCCGCTTTAACGATGATGCAGGCTGCTGCCGCCATCGTAAGGGCCGGCGCCGCAGGCGTGTTCATCGACAACAGCGCGATGGCTCACGGGGGCGACGATTGGATCGCGATGACTGAGGATGGAGGGCCTGATGCCATCAGTTTCGCGTTCACATCCATCATTCGCGGCGAGCCGGAAATATACACAATGGGGATGCAGGTAATGGGCTTTCCCGACCTATTGATGCGTTCGGCGGACGTCGATGAGCGCGGTGAGACGATTGTGGAAATCATTCGCTACCTCTGCGGTGGCGATCGACCGATCGACATCGGCCACATGCTGGCCGACGAAAACGGACCGCGTTTCCAGGTCGTGGCGAAAGAGTGGGACGAATTCGACCCCGACAGCTCGATGCACAATCCTTACGGCCGACTGAAGGTTGCGAACGTCAAAGACATCGCGGAAGGCAATTGAAGGGGACTCACGTTAGAAGTGCTCGGAGTGCTGACCCGTCGGCGAACTATTGCTAGACCCGCAATTTTTCGAACGCGAAGGCCATTCATCTACCCTAAAGAAAGAGAGTAGCAAGTAGAGAGTAGACCGAGTAGAGGCGGAGAAAGAAGCGAGCCGAATGGGTGAAATTCTACTCTCTACTTTCTCCCCTCTTCTCTCTATTCGCCTTTGGCGAATCGGGATGACAGGATTTGAACCTGCGACTTCTGCGTCCCAAACGCAGCGCTCTAGCCAAGCTGAGCTACATCCCGCTCTTCTATACGACGGACCTCGGACAGTCTAGGTTCGCGCGCCAGGGGAGTCAACACCGGCGTCGTGTACCGTCTCGAAGTCTCACAATTGAGTGTTGTGGTGGCGGTTTGATTTGTCTTCCGGGGGGAAAGCGACTCCGGAATTCTCCCGCCGAGACCCCCACTTCCGCCTACGAAGCCTTCCGCAAATGGCTGACGATCTTGTCAAACTCATCGTTGGAGTTGAAGTGGATGATCATCTTGCCGGCATTCTTGGTCGTCAACTTGATCTCCACCTTGGTCCCCACAAGCTCGCGGACCATGTCCTGCAACTGTTGCAGATGATGGTTGGCAGGTGCCTCGGGCTTGCCCGCACCCTTCTCGGAGGGCTTCTTGAAGGGCACACTTTGCTTCTCTTCGATCTGGGCGCGGACCGCTGCTTCGGTTGTCCGGACCGACATGCTCTCTGATTGGATCCGCTGACACATGGCAATCTGGTCCGCTTCCTCCTCCAGAGGGAGCAGCGACCGGCCATGACCGGCGCTGATCTTGCCGGATCGGAGGGCCTCTTTGACGAACGTGGGGAGCTCCAGCAGCCGTAACGAGTTCGCGACTGTCGACCGATCCTTCCCCATCTTGTGGGCGAGTTCCTCCACCGAGCAACCAAACTGATCGAGGTACGTCTGGAACGCCTGAGCCTTCTCGAGCTCGTTGAGGTCCTCGCGCTGCAGGTTCTCGATGATGGCGACTTCCGAGACGACCTTGTCCTCGAGCTTCATCACTCGACAAGGTACCGTCTTCAACCCAGCGTCGCGGGAAGCGAGCCAGCGCCGCTCGCCCGCGATGATCTGATAGCCGTCGGGAGTTTCACGTACCAGTAGCGGCTGGAGCACGCCGTGCAGAGCGACGCTTTCGGTCAGTTCATTGAGCGCCTGCAGATCGAAATCCTTCCGAGGTTGAAACGGATTCCGGCGGAGGGCGTTGATGTCGAGGTAGAGCAATTCGGCCTGGCTGGGCGTAGGTGCCGAGTCTTGACTGGCTTGATCACCGACCTGGCCCAGAAGCGAATTCAGTCCGCGACCCAAGCGGCGACGATTCGCAAACAAGCCTTCGTTGGCCACGGCGGCTTCGGGAGTCGGGTTCTCAGTGACTGGGGGCGTGGTTTGTTCGTCCATGATTCTGCCACCTGCTGGAAGGTTTTTTAAGGGGGAGATCGCCGAGCGCGATGAGGGAATTGAAGGGAGCGGGATTGTACCAATCTCCGTTTGGGCATCAAGACCGATTCTGGAACCTCGAGCGGGGTCGAGGTTGGCGTGAAGTCTCGACCCGTTTCACGTGAAACGCCTGGCCTCAGTTTGTGAGCGGGATGGCGCTAGCCACCGGTGCTGTGGCCAATATCGATGGACGATAAACCGGCGGCTAGCGACGTGCCGCTCACGAGTTTGATCGTAGAGTAAGTAACATTGAGCCAAAGCCCCGGGAGCTAATTCTTTGTTTCACGTGAAACGGCTGCCCGGGTTGCGAGCTCGCCAGCCGCAGGTTCGGTCTCGTGGCCGAGGCTACCATCGTCGGTGTTGATATTGCCAAGGTCCACTTGGAATGAAGTTTCGGGGCCTACGGCAAGTACCTGTGAGCCCCGGTCCAGCCTCGGCCTGTTTCACGTGAAACGGCCACCACTCAATCTGCAGCTTGGTCGACCGCTGTCTGTGCCGGTGAGTCCAGTCGGGACTTGAAGGTTGACCAGGATGCCACTGGCTCTGCCCGCACCGCGGAATCAATCCGCTGCCGAACAATGCACTGGCCGAGCCAGTGGCACCCGGACGGGTATTGAAGGGCCCTGCGTTGTTTCACGTGAAACCAATCCCGGTTCCACTTGCGGCGGTTGCCGGCTTTGCTTGGTCGAGGTGCGCCGACGCTGGCAGCGTCGGCCACGGAGTCAAGTCTGTTTCACGTGAAACGCCTGGCGGGTCCTCACCCTCAAGTCGACCTGGCGATGAATCCCTGGCCTTCCGGACTGTTTCACGTGAAACGATTGGTGAGCCCCGGAGTTAGGGGGCCAGGACTTCGTAGAGTTCGACTGCAGCTGACTCGGCGGGATTGTGGCCAAGAAGTCTGGGGTCGCAGTCCGCCTGATCGAGTGCCACCAAGGGCCCGAGTTGCCAGGGCCAGCGGCCGACTCGCCGGAACTGACCGCTGGCGGCCGCAAACTGCTCGCGGAATCGCGGGTCGCTGAGGGCGTGGATTCCTACCGCCAAATAGATTCGCACGTCGGAGTTCGAGTGCTGAGTCCGCGCGAATTGCAGACTGCTCACTGGGGCGACATTTTGAAGTCCGGCATTGCGGAGCTGAAACAGCAGGCTGGGTTCGGCATAGACGTAGACCACGGTCGGAGTCGGTTCGTTGCTGGATGATTCAGTGGCTGCGGCAATGTTGGCAGCCATCGCTTTCCCAGCCAGTGGCAACGATGACTGATCTGGAATGAGGCGGAAGAGCGACTCACGAAATCTGTCATTTCCCAGATTGGCCCCTACCACGGTCATCCCTACCGGAATGGCCAGGAATACGATCAGCAGGCAATTGATGACCGGGAACTTTGCAAAGTTGGAGATTGGCGGAGTGAGGCGTTCCTTCCAAAGAATGTTGGACGCTTGCTGAATTGTGAAACCGATCCCCAGGCAGCTCGCGAGTATCTCCGGAAGAGTGAGTCGCAGGTAGGGGCGGTAAAGGGGAGCAGCCAAGAGCAGGCCGCCAAACCAGACCAGGAATATCCAATAGCCGAGGCTGGTTCGATCGGGTTGATCACGTCCGTCGGAATTTCTAAGGGAACGCAAACAACAGATCAGGAGGCCCTGGCTTGCTGCTGCGAACAGGAAGAGCACCGGGGACCAGGAGCGAATCACCACCAGAAAAACAATTCCGATCCAAGGCATCGAAATCAAGATCGGGTTCAGGATGTTCTGTTGCCGCTCTTCCTCATTCCTTTCATTTGGGAATCTGCCTACCCAACGCGCCGCAACTCCAACCCAAAAGAAAATGACCAGGAACACGGTCGCACCGCAGATCAACAGACATTCGTTGACGATGCCGCGCACCGCGTCCAATTGCTCGACCTGACGAACAGCACTCGACCACCAGCCGGACAGCCCGACGATATACTGCCGGTGATTGGCCGCGACACTCGCATAGCCCCCCTTCGACTGTAGGCTCCACAGCCACGGCGACCAAGTTGCGAACGCGATTGCACCCGCGATGAGGCAGCTTGCCAATGCAGTTTTTGTCTGCCCCCAGATTCCGCGGCAGATGGCACCTCGGAGCACAACAGCACTGATCGCAATCCCCAACGGCATCCAGCCGTTGTACTTGGTGAACCAGGCCAGGCCGACGAGCAGGCCCGCTGCCAGGCGGTCGGTCGCGCTGCCACTGTCGCATGCTCGACGCAATGCCCAAAGTGCCGCCAGCCACCACATGCCCAGCAGCGCGTCGGTCAGAGCCGAACGACTCAATAAAACGAGGACCTCGTTGGTGGAACCGAGGGCCGCTGCAACCAGTCCCGCGACCGGGCCGAACCAACTTCGTCCGAGCCACCACAGCAGCAGGACCGAGAGAGTTCCGGCCACCTGGCTCGGCAACATCGCAGCGACATTCGAAGGGCCGCTGAAGACGAAGCACCACTCGATCAGCGCGGGCAACAATGGCGGGGCGTACAAGTGCTGAGCGGGATAGGCACGATCGGGACGATCGCCAAACCAGATGTTCGACGCGTAGACCCCTTCGTCGAAATGTTCGATCGCGAGGCGTTCGGGGAATGAAAACCGCATCGTCGCCGCAACCACCAGCAGGCCACAGATCGCCACCCACTCCCATCTCGCGATGGGGTGTCTGGTTGCGGTTGCATCAGTGGTGGGGGTGGACATTTCAATGGCCGGATTGAGGGGAATGAGCGTCAAGGCGAGTTGTCTGAACTCGATTCGCGCGACGTTCAGGATATCAAGTCTCGCGCAAGTTCGCAGTCGCGGTCGTTCGTTGGACAGGCTTGGAGACCGCTCCGACCGGCGTTCGCGACCTTACAGTCTCGATTCTTCGCCTCCAAGCTTCTAGAATCAGTAGGAGTCTTTAACATGCAGCCCGTTGTGTCTTGAGATGTTATTCCGGACGCAGACACGTGGCAGAATTCAGTTTCAAGTTGCAGAGGAACGTCCCGACGACCATGAGCAATCCAGACAAGCAATACGACGAAGCCGTGAAGCTGAAAGAAAAAGGGGACCTCGAAGGTGCCGTTTCGATTCTGAAAGAGATCGTCCAGGCGACCCCGACGCACACCCTGTCGCACTCTGCCCTCTCCGTCTTTTTGCAGAAGCTGGGTCGTGGAGACGAAGCCATTCAGCACGCGATCAAGGTCACGGAGCTCGAGCCCAACGACCCGTTTTCGTTCACGCAATTGAGCGTGATCTATGTCCGCTGTGGCAAGATTCAGGAAGCGGAAGATGCGAAGGCGAAGGCCCATGAATTGACCGGTGGGCACCATCACTAGTATGGACTGCAGCGTACGACGTACGTGAAGCATTATCAGGCGGCGAAATCTGCGTGGCCGACGTCGCCAAGACTGCGGGGCTTGTCACCAATACGGCCAGAACTCTTGGCGAGTTCTGCTACGATTCCGCTGCAAAAACACAAGCCGCCCGATTGCAAAATGCGATCGGGCGGCTTTTCTTGCGCTAGTGATTTCGATGACTTCTGCTCCCCAGAAATCAGGGTTTCTTCGGAGGAACTTGTCTGGCGGCTCCCGCTTCGCGGGGCGCGATCACCCCCGAAATCCAAATACCGACAACCATCAGAATCAGCAGGAATTTGGCGACCGCGCACCAGTAGGCCAGGGGGTAAAGTACCGACTTTCCATCGGTCTGGAGAAAGATCAACAGGATGACGTTCTCGACCCAGTCGAGAAGCGCCGCCCCGATTGCTCCCCAGGCCAGCCACGCAAACAGGTTTCCCCGGCTGGGGTTGCTCTTCATCCAACGCACTGCCGCCCAGCGACATCCGAAGAACATCCAAACCGCGTAACTCGCCAGAAACAGGTAGTCCAGGCCGAGGCCAAACGCGGCGGCCAATCGTTCCTTGTTGTGCCAGTCGAACACGATTTGTTTGGCCGCCTGGGCACTTCCCGCCAGTTGCAGCGAGATGATTCCCAAGGGAGCATGGGTGGTTTTCAACGGGTGGTCGACGACCAGCATGGCGACCGCAATCGCGATCGTGGAGACCGTCAACAACCGTTGCCACCGGTGATGGTTTGCTGTGTAGAGGCCGCTTCCCGAATCTGTCGACATCGCGCTGAACTCCCTGTTCGCTGTGGTCGTATCCTTACGGCCCCCCCGCTGATCCCGCTGTCCACTTTATTGTACCGGCTTGTCGCCCAGGATTTCTGCGACCTTAGCTTCGATGGCCTTCGCCCAGATTTCGTAGCCAGCGAGGGTCAGGTGCAGGTAGTCGGGCATGATTTCCTTGGACAGAGTCCCATCTTCGGCCAGGAATTTCTTACCGATATCCTCATAGAAAACAGTCTTCCCGTCTGCGACTTTCGAGGCGAGTTCACTGGCCTTGGCATTCTTTTCCCGCTGCGGAAAAGGCTTTTCTCCACGGGGAAAAATGGCCAATAACAGGATCTTCGTTTCGGGCAACTTGGCTTTCAGCTTGGCCACGATCGCCTTGATTCCGTCGGCGATTTCTTCCGCCGTGTTATCTTCCTTGTTCGAGTTGTTCGTGCCGATCATCAGCACGACCAGCTTGGGGTGCAGCCCTTCCACATTGCCATTGTCCAGCCGCCACAGAATTTGCTGCGTCCGGTCACCGCCGATGCCGGCATTCATCGCTTTGCGAGCGCCGTAGTACTTCTTCCAGACGGCATTGTCATTCCAGCCCTGGGTGATCGAATCTCCCAGGAACAAGAGGTCGACGTCGCCCGCTTTGGCGCGAGTGTTAATGGCCTCGTGACGCTCGACCCATTTTCCTTCCCGTGGCACGGGAGTGATCGCGGAATGTGGTCTTGCGTCTTCCGCGAATGATGCCGCAGCCAGGCCGCCGAACAGGAATGTGACGAGACAGAGAGTTGAAATCTTCCAGTTTTTCATGTGAGAATCTCCACAGATGAGTCAATTCGAAAACGTCAATTCGTCGTAGCCCTGAGGTGTCCAATGGCAGCGGGGACCCGACTCTGTTGCGCTGGAAACGTCGGAACGGCGACTGGAATCGGTAGTCATCCCCAATCGTTTGCTGGTGGGCAGCATAAAACGAGAGGCAAATAAAAGGAAGCTCGGTCGCCAAGCTGGAGAATGGGCAATTGTCCTCAGGCCGGTCCCGGGGATACAATAGAGTGCCGGGGCGACCGTTGACATCGCATCTGCGTTTTGTAGCCACGCTCGCCAGAGCGTGGGATACCGTGACGATTTTCCACGCTCTGGCGAGCGTGGCTACGGCACGAATCGATTCATCTGACACACCTTGGATTCCGATGTCTCGCCGCCCGCATTTCCTGAGGAGCTTCCCATGCCCATGTATGTTTACGATGTCCTGAATGATGAGGGGGCTGTGTGTGGCTCGTTTGAAATCATTCAGAAGATGACCGCAGAACCGCTGACCAGACACCCCGAAACGGGGCAGGTGTTACGGATGCGATTGTCGGCTCCGTTTGTCGCCAAGAAGAATAATGGCGAAATGCCCAAAGCAGACATCTCTGACCGCAGATTGGGAAAACTGGGCTTCACCAAATACAAGAAATCTCCCAAGGGCGGCTATGACAGAGTTGTCGGTGACGGACCGGATTTGGGGAAATGACTGCGAATATAAGTTCGAATTGTCCGGGGCCTCACGGCACTCGGTTCGCCTTGCGTTTTCTCATTTCCGACTCGATCGGCGCGGTAGCCAGATATCCCGACTAATTGGCCACTTCTTCAGCGTTGAATTTCGCTGCGGGAAATTGCTCCACGGTGTAGCCGTTTAGGGCTGCAT
>JAQGHS010000719.1 GCA_028291605.1 Planctomycetaceae bacterium
CGTTCTCAGCAGATGCGTTTCCCAATTTGCCTGTTGACCTGGGCCCACCAAGCGCTGAAACAGGAAGCCAATGACACCCTCAGCGTTAATCGCGACGCCGGGATTGATGGCGTTGGAAACTTCCATAATCTGTCGCCAGGTCATGCCGCGATCATTTGAGCGGGCGAGATGGAGACGATAATCTCCCGCCTGCGACTTATCCCCCCAAGTGACGATGACCGTCGCGCTGGTGCGTGGATCCACAGCAATGGCGATGTGGGAAGCCACGAGACGTTCTTGACCAAACGTCGGCTGACTCTCCGGTTGCCACGGCACCACACGACTGGATGCGACAAGCGCGCCGGACAATCCGTCGGACTTGTCTTTCAACGCGCCGAACAGGTCGCTGCCAGTCACGCCGTCATCATCTCTGACAACAATGACATCTGCGGTCCTGAAGTCCGCCCCGCCGCCGCGCCAACCATAAAAGGCTGCGTAAGTCGTCCCATCCCTATGTGCCGCGACGCGGATAGGCGGACCGTCTTGCTCCGGTGTATTGCGTGATTCAATCCGCAAAGAACGGAAAGCAGGGGGTGACGCAGCGCCGTCTGACGACACATCGATGGTTGCGCTACGCTGCTGAGGCGCAGAAAAGTCATTATTCCCCACGTAAACGCGATCCCTGACTATCCCGTTCTGGCCCAGGACGCCAATCGACTTGACTGAGGGCTGGTCGACTCCGTCGCGGTCAACCAGAATGGCCATTGGATCGGGCCCATAGACATTGCTCGTCCGGAGGATGTTCAGGCGCAGGTATCCCGGGAAGCGCAGTATCCCGGCGTATAAGGTTCCGCTTTCCCCATACCGGACAGATATATCCCCGGTGCCTGAACCGCCATCGTCTGTCGGTATGATGCAGCTCAAGACCCAATTGTTCCCTTCATCTGACGTGACAAAGACAGGTGCGCGCCGAGTTCCACAGAATCCCTGGCTCGGTGTGACTGTCGAAGCGACGAGTTCGTGCGTATTTCGCGGGTTGATTGCAAGCGAAGCTTCGCTGTCTTGATTTGTCTCCCCACTTTGTGCCCTGGGAATGATATCGACAACCGTGATGCGGCCTTTCGGCACCTGCGCATGAATCGGGTCAGCATTAGCCAGCAGGGCAGCAACCGCCACCGCCAGTCTTGATCTGGTCCGCATTATTGCATCCTCGGATTACGTGCCGCGGGCTGCATCGCTGCCATAATATCCCTAATCTTCGTTCTTTCAGCCGGCGCCCTGATGTCCGCTTTATCAGGGGCGAGAAACACTCTTGTCCCGGCTGGCGTCACGGCGTCTGTCTTACGCAAGATGAAGATTGCCCGATCTCCTATCTTGGGCTTCAAGAAGTCCTTGTACAGGAGGTCAGGACTTGTCGGGTATCTGACGATGACTGTGCTATTGGCCGCCACCCCGCCTTTCGCAACATTGTCTACGGCCACTACCGCTTGCTGCCATTGTGGGTCGTGTTCCGTCATCCGCCTCCGGTCGGCGGCGGCCGGTGCGAGAAAACGAGTAACCGTGCCGCTCACAATTACATCCGATTCCGATACGTGAACTGCGAGGTCTAAGTCCTTGGCCGTGGTGGCCGCTACGAGTGGCGCGTTGCTCGATATCTCTCCCGCGAGTGTAGCCACCTCGAGCACTCCATAGGACTCGCCCGATAGCCAACCGTTCGTGAAGAACGTGTAAGTTTTCCCCGGCTCGAGCTTCGCCGGCTCCCTGACGCGGACGGTGATGTTTTGCCCACTGATCTTCGCCAGGTCGGCCGGTGCCCTGATGATCTTCCCAACGGTCACTATCGCAGTATTCGCGGACGCTGGTACGGAAGTCGTCGCAGCATGCAGTTGAATGGGCACACCGACAAACACGAAACTCGCGCGCGCCTCCTCCTGCCCAAAGGCTGGCATCGCTTGAGATACAGCAATAAAGAGCGCGAGAACCCAAAATGGTTTGACCATAGGCAGACTCTTCGCCCCGATGGTCCTGCAGTGGATTCTCATTTCTTCAACTCCAGACCGCTGATTGACAGCATAACTCCAAAGCCTGCCCGGTAGGTCCTATTCACCACATCATCGAGGTGCTCGACGTTGCCCGGCAGTTTGTGACCGACGCTCGCTCCGCCGTTGAGACCTGAAGGTATGGCCGAGAAAAGTCCGCCAACACCTATCGTTATCAACCGGGTCGCAACGTCGCCTCCAACCCGAGCAACGAAGCCGGCAAAGAAGTCGGGCTTCTTTAGTTCCGTGCCGGTTGAGACACCCAGCGATGCCCAGACCATTGGAGCATTCCATGGGCGGACTAGTAGGAAGATTCCCGGGTGCGCGATCCTACCGTCGCCGGTGTCGGCCCGTACTAGTGTGTCTTTTAGGGAGTATTCGACGGCGTTGTTGACGAACCCGAATAGAATTCCCATAGCCACCTCGATACGGCTGTTTTCGAGGGGGTCGACGACCAGCGAAGCCATCGTGCTGCTCGTGTCACGCAGCGGCTTTGCTCCGTTCGGGAATTTTCCCTTGGCATTTATTGCGAAGGTAACTCGCTCGCGTCTCGTACCCACATCTGCGCAGACCGGTTGTTGATACGCTGCCTGCGCGGCAGTCCACTCCGCGTACTCCGCGGTTATGAGATTCCAGAGCATCGCCTGGCTTGCGTGAATCAGGGTTATCTCGGAACCAGTGAACGTCGATCCCTTGGCC
>JAQGHS010000738.1 GCA_028291605.1 Planctomycetaceae bacterium
CAAATCCAAGCTCCCACAAACGGTCACGGCCCAGCGCCGAGCTTTACTGGGCGGCACATAAACGCGCAATACAGTCCGAAAGAATTCAACTGATACGCAATCGAAACTTTTCTTACCCCTACCCTCGCCCTCCCATCCCACTCGATCCACCGTCATTTCCCGTGCCTATCTTCATGCTGGGGAATACCTTGAGTTGATTGACGCTGCTGGTTTGAACCGGTAACGTGGCGACTATTCTATTGATCCTGTTGGCTCAATGAAGTTGTTGCAAACTTCGAGACCCGGGGTGATACGGATCCAGATTCTGTTTTGCCCCTGTAACGCCCAGGGATGGGGCAGGCATTTTTCTATAGAGTGTTGATCGCGCCTTATGTTCCAACGGCTTGGTAATCGTGTCGTGCACCATTGGCGGCTCAGTCTCGCCGTGTGGTTGGTACTGGCAGTTTGTGCCAACGGCATTTTGACCGGGTGGGTCAATAAGTTAGGCATCTTCCCCGTCCAGATTCCGGGCTGGCAGGATATTGCAGAAGACGGCGAGTTCGCTTTCCTGCCCAAGACGATGCCCAGCATCGTCGCGGAAGATCTGTTTCGGAAAGCGTTCCCCAACGACCATCTGGCCAGCAGCGTCGTGATCGTTGTGCGGCATCGCAGCTCCGAAATCGACGACAACGACCGTAACTTCATCTCCACGCTGCTCACCCCCCGTCTGGTTGCGATTCAAGCCGAACCGAACTCGTTCATCGAGAAGGTTCGAGATTTCAATGACAAACAGGTCGGCAAGCTACTGAATAGCGTCGATGGCAAGGCCACGTTGATCATTGTCGAGATGTCCAATGAGTTTCTCGATCATCGCAATAAGACCACAATTGATCGTATCGAACGCTTGATCGATCCCGACAATGGGGAACTTCGGAAAGACATTCCCCCCGGTTTGCACCTGGCCCTCAGCGGTCCGGCGACCGTCGGGCGCGACATGCTGAATGCGGCCAATGAAAGTGCCAGCAGTACGGAATCATGGACGATGATTCTCGTCATCGGGTTACTGCTGGCCATTTATCGTGCGCCGTTTATCGCCCTGATTCCGCTGGTGTGCGTCTTTATTTCGGTCCAGATTTCGATGTCCCTGCTGATCCTGATGACCTGGGCCGGCAAAGGGGGATTTGATCTGTTGTCATTCTTCAAACCGTTCGTCGGTCTGCGGACCTACATCGCGGTGGTGGTCTACGGCGCGGGCATTGATTACTGCCTGTTCCTGATCGCACGCTACAAGGAAGAATACGATCATGGCCTGAGCGTCGAACAAGCCATGGAGCGATCGCTGGAGAAAGTCGGCGCAGCATTGATGGCCAGTGCCGGCACCGTCATGTGTGGCATCGGGATGATGGTCTTCGCCCTGTTCGGAAAGTTCCAGCAGGCAGGTATCGGCATTTCCTTCTCATTGCTGATCATGCTGATCTGCTCGCTGACATTCACCCCGGCGTTGATCAAGCTCGCCGGGGGCCTGGCCTTCTGGCCGCAAATGCGCAATACCGGGCTCAGCCGTCAGGGGGGATGGGTCTCGGGAACGACGGTCTTCACTCGTTGGATTGAACAACACGGCGTGCATCGGATCTGGGAAATTATCGGCGCCGCCCTGATGCGTCGTCCGGGCGCGATCTGGACCGGCTGCGTGCTGCTCATGTTGCCGTTTGCAATCATCGGCGTGATGTTCCACAGCGAACTCAGTTACGGACTGTTGAGCGAACTGCCACCGACCACCATGAGCGTCGTCGGTGCCAAGGCTGTGCAGGAACACTTTGCGGCCGGCGAGACTGGTCCGCTGACGGTACTGATGCACAACAGCAAGGCTGACTTTACGGAAGGTGAAACGTTCGACGCCCTCGACAGCTTCGTCGACAGTTTGATCGAGAAGAAGGATGAACTGGGACTGACAGATATCCGCAGCGCCAGCAAGCCGTTGGGACTCTCCGTGAGCGCAGGCCCCCTGGTTGTCGGTCTCGCCCGCAAGCGTTACATCAGCAATACTGAGGGCTACAACAGAACGGTCGTGCGGCTCGATCTCGTCCTGAAGCAAGATCCCTTCTCGCGAGACAGCATGCGGCAGTTGCAATTGGTGCAACAGAAATTCCTCGAAATGCTGCCGGAGTCGATCAAGACGGGCACCGAGATCCACTACGTCGGAACCACTGCCAGCATACTTGATTTGAAGGTGGTTACAGATCGTGATCAGCTGGTCATCGACGGAGCCGTGCTGACCGTCGTATTTATCATCCTGGTATTGCTTCTGAGGATGGTCTCGATCTCGGGCTATCTGGTCCTGAGCGTGTTCTTCAGTTATTTCGTATCACTGGGAATGACCATCTTTGTCTTCTGGTTAATCGATCCAGTCTTCGCAGGCATCGACTGGAAAGTGCCGATCTTCCTGTTCACGATTCTGATCGCCGTCGGTGAAGACTACAACATTTTCCTCATGGCACGGATCGATGAGGATCAAGTGAAGCACGGTCCTGTCGAGGGCATTCGAACCGCCTTGTTGTCCACGGGAAGCATCATCTCCAGTTGCGGCATCATCATGGCGGGAACGTTCTTTTCGCTGGTGCTGGCCGGCCACCTGCGCGGGTCTCAGCAGTTGGGATTTGCACTCGCGTTCGGCGTGCTGCTCGATACCTTCGTCGTGCGCCCCATTTTGGTTCCCGCGTGGTTGATCATGTTGAATACGAATCGCTTTGGACCGCGACTGAGTTACTGGCTGGGTGCCAAGACGACACCGCCGACTTGAGAAGAGTGTCGTTGATCGCTCCGCGATCAAACGCGAGCGAGTTTGCGGCGATCTTATGGGACCAATGGGACTTATAGGACGGATGGGACTTATGGGACCGCCAGCCCTCCCGGATTCGGATTCGAATCCCCCACAGACAACCCGGAACTCCCTGGGCCAAACCATTGGGTTCCCGCTCCCCGCCTGGACGCCCCCGCCGTTTCCAGTGCGCGAACCTCTTGTCGGACGGTACTGTCGGCTGGAACCGCTCGATCCGGATCGTCACGCTGAGCCGTTGTACGCGGCGAATTGTCTGGATACCACACAAGGTATGTGGACCTATCTGGCATACGGGCCGTTTGAGAGTCTGAATCAATACCGGGAATGGATGCAGACCGTCTGGAAATCGAGTGATCCACTGTTTTTCGCCGTGGTCGATTCAAAATCCAATCAGCCCGTCGGGGTCGCCAGTTACCTGCGTATTGAGCCAGTCGTCGGCACCATCGAGGTCGGCCATCTGGCCTTCTCACCCCTTCTGCAGCGGACTGCGGCCGCCACCGAATCCATGTTTCTGATGATGCGCCGAGCGTTTGAACTCGGATACCGGCGCTATGAATGGAAATGCGATGCACTGAACGCCCCCAGTCGCACGGCTGCGGAGCGGCTGGGATTCCGTTTCGAAGGGATCTTCCGCCAGGCCACAATCTACAAGCAACGCAATCGGGATACCGCCTGGTATTCCATCCTCGACCGCGAATGGCCAAGCCTGGAAACTGCGTTCCTCCGTTGGCTGGATCCGGCAAACTTCGACGAAGACGGCAAACAAATCACGCGCTTGTTTGATTTGACTGCAACGTTGCACAAACCCTGACTTGCTGCCAAGTTTTGCAAACGCACACTTCGGTGCGAGGCCCTCAATCTACGGGCCTGATCAATGGATCAAGCGTTGGATGCGTCGGCAAACCCAATTCGGCAAAACATCTATTTTTCCTTATGGGAAGGATTGTCCTGTACCGCGTGACGGACTACATTGTGTCTAGTAGTGACGCACTTGGAGGCAATTCACGTGATCACGATCGTCTACGCTGTCGCCGTTCGGTGCAGTTGCGTCGGCCTGTTCTTCGGGGCCTTGTGGGGAATCGTTGCAGGATCCCAGACGTTACAGACTTTCCACAGTCAGCCAATGGATGCGGCCGAATCCAACTCGCCACGTTCGCTGCCCCTGTCTCACTGGGATAATCTTCCCGACCCCGGTGAACCGACTCGCTATCTCGAATATCGCCATCCGCGGCAGGTGAAATAGTTGTCCCTGCAGAAATGGCCGCTGGCGTCTCCCACCGCTCTCCGACCGAACTATTTCGTCATCAAGCTTCCCCCGAAATCCGCGTCATCGTTGACCTTAACGGATCGGGAGTGGATGATGCGTCAAGTTGCCGTCTCTGAAATACTTGACAGACCATCTTTGATTCTGGCCTTGGAGAACTTCACATGCTGCGCCGTCAATTCTCGAGAGTTGCGTGCCATTTATCGCTGAGTGTCATGACGCTTTGCATCGCGTCGTTCGGCAGCCAGTCGCCAGCGAATGGGGAGGACAAGCCCGGCACAGTCGCCGAACGCCTGGTCAAAACGCGAGCCGACCTGAAGAGCACTGATACCGCAGTACGCAAGGCTGCTGTCGGTGGGTTGGTCCACAACGATCTCTCTGAGACACTGACAGCTGAGATTCATACCGCGCTGGGTGATAAAGAGGGTGAGATCCGAGCTCTGGCCGCAACCGCCACAGGCAATCTGGGAGCCGCATCGGTCCCCGCCATCCCCGCGTTAATCAAGCAACTGAAGACTGACTCTCTTAAAGAAGCACGGGAAACCGCCGCACGCGCCCTGGGCCGCATCGGCAAGGCGGCCCCCACCAATAAGACCGCCATCGAGCCCCTCACCATTGCCGCCAAAGAAGATGCCGATGCTGTCACACGCACCGTGGCCTTGGGCGCACTGGCATTAATGGACGTGCACGTGTCCGAGCAAATCGAGGCGCTGCGTAAATTCCTGCATCATGATGACCCCATGGTCCGCATGAAGGCCTCACATGCCTTGGGGATGATCGGTCTCCCAGCCAAAGCCGCGGCGCCGGAAATCGTCAAGGTACTCGAACAGGAGTCTGACCATCACCGCACGGGATACATCGCCCGGGCACTCGGAAACACCGGCGATCCGGCATCGCTGCCGGCTCTCTATGCCGCACTCAAGAGAGAAAAGGATCCCGGTGCCCAGGGCGAAATGAAGGGTGCCATCAGCAAGCTGGGTGGCAAAGTTCCGTAAGAATTACGATCAAGTTACCGAAGAATTTAGCCACGGATGAACACGTATGAACACGGATGAAGAAGTATTGGCTGTCACCCCGGAAGGCAACGCCGTGAGCGATTTTCACGCGGGGAAATACGATGTAGCCGAAGTCGCCAAGACTTCGGGAGCCGTCACCTTGCGGCCAGAACTCTTGGCGAGTTCTGCTACGAAATCGCTCACGGCGTTTCCCGGAAGGAGTGACAGCAATCAGCCGCTGGGCGCTAGCCCACGGTTCGGAGTAACATTCGGGTTGAGATTGAAACCGTAGGATAGGCATCCTGCCTGTCATGAAAAATGAAGACGAC
>JAQGHS010000776.1 GCA_028291605.1 Planctomycetaceae bacterium
ATCACGCCATTCCTCAACCAAGCCCTATGGTTTTTTCATTGAAGTATTATATTGAATGACAGCTAATAGTGCTTCACGATGTTTCTTCCAGCACTCTTCCCCCGGCAGGTCAACCGGTAGCTCCAGCGTAATTGTGGGAATCTGTCGGTCAACGCCGGCCCATGAACCAAAGCTGCCTGGCGTGGGGTAACCGATCGTCTTGGCGACACGGTAGCCATTCTCCAATTTCATCGCTTCAGCCAGATCGGCGCCAGGACCGTCGTAGTTGTTGCACTCGCGGCCCTTCGTGATGGCGTGGATCGATACAATGCGGTCTGGCTCGAGGAGTTCGACGGCCTTAATAATCGCTTGAGTTTCCGGCTCGCTGGCAGGTTTTTCCCCGCCGAATGTTGCACCGCGTTTGGAGATCTTCCAATTGGTTGCCGGAAAGTTGCGATTGAGGTCGATCTGGTGCTCGTTCAGGCGACGAGTCCGCACCAGGCCGTCTGGATTGGTGACGGGAATCACGGCGACTCGACGATTGGCATACGCTGCGGGATGTTCGAGCAGATAGTCGAGCAGATGTCGGGCAAGATGGCCGCTGTTGGGTTCGCTGCCGTGGATCGCTCCGAAGATCAGGGCGGTCCGTCCCTGAGTGCCAAACACATGCATGGTGATCGGCACCCCTTGAACCGAATACCCCAGCAACACAACTTCCGGCGCGGGAACTCTTGGAATGACTGGAGTTGGGGCCTTAGACGGAATCGCACTGGGAACGGCAACGGCCCCACAGGCGGCCGAAGATGTACCCAGTCCCAGATCAATCGGGCAGACAACATGACGATGTTGTCGAGCCCAACGCCGAGGGCCCGCGCTCAGATGAGCGGAGGGGGTCGCACAGAAAATCGGTAGAATCACGACTCCCAGAAGCAGGAGGCGGAAGCATCTTTCAAGAGCAGGCATCGAATCCCTTCGTGCGGCTGAGGGAGGGTGAGGCGTCAGCCGAACCTGTAGCCTGACTCTCTGAGTCGGGTATCTTCGTACTGATACACCCGACTCGGAGAGTCAGCCTACGGGGGACGGGCATGAGTGCCCATCCTACGGACCAGTTCGAGATTTACTCAGTATCCGCTGGCGGATTGACGGAATAGAGCTTGCGCCAATCGTCAAAGCTGGGATCGGCGAGATCCCATTCCGCTTCGAGTCGACTGCAAGCCAGTTCCCAAGCCTGCTGCTCATCGGTGGCCACCTGGTGAATATCGATGACGACCTCCGTGCCTTCGGGCAGGTCCAGCGGTTGCTCAAGAACCAACTGGCCCTGTGCATAGCGAGCATTCACGCGAACCATGATCTAACTCCCTTTGTGAAACGAAATCAAACTCAGACAACTGCAACTCGATGGGGACGGCCGCAGAACACACAGATCACGGTGCCGTCCAAGGTTCATTACCGCGCACTATCACCAAGAGTATGAGACACACTCACACACCCGAGGTTCACGCCGCCCGACACCATTCAATGAACCCCAATTATTGGAACTCATTGGAGCAAAGTAAAGAAATTGTTTGGCTCGCACGCAGATTTCACATAATCGCAGACTTGCCGTCAATATAGAGTCCGTGCCGTCTGTTTTTCTAAACAGCGGCGAGATTTTAGGGTAGTGCAGAAGCGCGGGAACCACCGGGACAAGCTCGGTGGCGGAGAGTCACGGAACTCCGTGCAACTACAATGTCATCAATTTATTTAAGACAGACGTATTCGTCGCATTTTTTGCAAATTTGATATTGTGGCAAGCGTTCAATTGTTGTAAGAACCCGTCCAATTCGCATTCAGGCGAAATCTCACCATCCAATAACTCCCGCAGTACCTGAATCGTTCACACATCAACTCGAGCCTTCGACCTTGACTGTTGAACTTTAAAATATTTGCAGTGAATGACCTCATTCCAGCTCTGGAACGAGGTCACGAGAGCACTCGCTCGGTACATCGACACTTCCCTAAAAAACTATCCCCACATCGTTTACGGACTGATCCGGGCAGCATGCTCGCATTCACATCCGAGGTACGTATGGTCTCATCTGTCTATTACGGATTGTCCGTTGTTAGCGGTTGTCCGACATACTCCGAATTCAATCCCTAAAGAGCTTGTAGCGGATCTGACGATCCTCAAAACAATAACTCTGAACTACTTCACGCGCTGAGATTCCGTTTCGTGAACGGTGCTGCGTTCGAATGCAAACACGGGACTGCCACTTAGTTACTCGGTGACTTCTACCTGGGCCACAGGATTGCCGAGATCACCGTTTATCTGAATCCAACAACCCACACCAGTAATTCACCAGATTGCCAGCCGTTCTCACCTTGATCCACGGTGAGCCACGTCGCTGGTTCAGCGGTCGCGCGTCGGTATCCCCCTGCCGATGCATCGAGTCTCCGTCAGACAGTTCGCTTCTGGAAGATTGCCGGCCCCCCCTTCTTCGCCCTACTACATTTTTTTCGGGAGTTTCGACTGTGGTTATCACCAGCTGGCTATCCGCCCTCAGCAGCAAATTATTTGGCAAGAAGCACACCCCGCGTACGCGGAACCAACAGTCGAAAATCGCGGCCCAAGCGTCTCAAGCGTCCGAGGTGCTGGAAGAACGCACCTTGATGACCGTGAATCCGGTCATCGATATCTACGACCCCAACACAGCGACGATTGATGAAGACCATGTCTTCAACGTCAACGCACCGGGCGTTCTGGCCAACGATCCCACGGGCGTCGGAGCCCTGTCGACCATTCAAGTGACGAACACGGCTGTCGGCATTGCGGTCATGAATGCCGACGGTTCATTCACCTATACTCCGGGTGCCAGCCTGCAGTCGCTCAATCATGGTGAGCTTTCCATCCAGGAATTTACTTACAAGGTCAGCGACGCGGGGGACTTTTCGGTCGGTCCCACCGCCATCGTGCGGTTGTATGTTCAAGGCTTGAACGATGCCCCGACTGCCACCAACGCGACACAAAGCGACAACTATGCCGAAGACGGCGGCTTGCAGTCGATCGGCGCCATCGTCGCCGATGATGCCGACCTCCACGACGTGATCACCGCGACGTTGTCGCTCTCTGATGGGAATGCCGGTGTCCTGTCGGCACCTGGAGCCTCGTTTGGCGGGGGCGTGCTGTCGATCACCGGACAAAAAGCCACAGTGAACGCCGCGTTGGCCGCCGTGAAGTTCACTCCCAACGCCAATTACGACAAGAACTTCACCATTGCTGTGAGCATCGCTGACGGCGGGGAAGACGGAGCCGTTCCGTATACCGGCGTGATTACGATGACGGCCAATCCTGTCAATGACGATGCTCCTACTGCAAATGGTGGCACGCTGACAGTCAACGAGGATTCCTCCGGCAACACCGGTACGCTGACCGGTTCCGATCCCGATACGAATCCCACCTCGCCTCCGGATTACGCGATTGTGGCCTTCGCAGCGCATGGCACGGTGAATATCACCGATTCGTCTACCGGAGATTACACATACACGCCAGATCCTGACTATTTCGGGTCGGACAGCTTCACCTTCCAGATTACTGATTCGACCGCGCTGACCAGTAACATCGCGACGATCAACATCACAGTGACCTCGATCAACGACGTTCCCAGTTTCACGGTGGGAGGCACACAGACGACCCTCGAAGATGCCGGTGGGCAAACGGTCCTGACCTTTATCTCGTCGATTTCACCGGGACCGTTTGGTGAAGGCGGACAAACCGTCAACTTCATCGTGGACAATGACAATCACTCACTCTTCAGCGTCCAGCCGTCGATTTCGGCCAATGGCACTTTGACTTACACCGCCGCGGCAAACCAGAATGGTTCGGCGACAGTGACTGTTCAGATTCACGACAATGGCGGCACAGCCAATGGTGGCGTTGATACTTCCTCGACGCAGACATTCCTGATTAACGTCACCGCAGTGAATGATGTTCCGACCTTCACCGTCGGGGCCACTCAGACATCGCTCGAAGACGCGGGAGCACAATCGGTCACTGGGTTTATCTCGATCTACTCTGTCGGTCCCGCCGACGAAAGCTCACAGACGCCCAGTTTCGGGGTCACCAACAACAATAATGGGCTATTCAGCGTTCAACCGGCCATCGACGCCAGTGGAAAGCTGACCTACACCGCCGCAGCCGATCAGAATGGTTCGGCCACCGTCACTGTCTACATTCATGACGACGGCGGCTCGGTAAACGGCGGTGTCGATACGTCTGCAACGCAGACGTTCACGATCAATATCACGGCCGTGAATGATGTCCCCTCCTTCACCGTGGGAAGTAATCAGAGTTCCAATGAAGACGCGGGCGCACAATCCGTGTCAAGCTTCATTACCGTCGCTTCGGCGGGACCGTCCGATGAAAGCGGTCAAACGCTTAACTACATCGTCACCAATAACGGCAACTCACTGTTCAGCGCGCAGCCAGCCATCGCCGCCGATGGCACATTGACCTACACTGCCGCCGCCAACCAAAACGGCGTGGCGACGGTCTCGGTCAGGATTCATGAC
>JAQGHS010000788.1 GCA_028291605.1 Planctomycetaceae bacterium
AGTACCGTTACTTCCAGAGGCAGCCGAATTGATTCGCTGCCTCTTTTAATTCGCTGCCAAATTTTAGTGGGTGTAACGGATGACGATCAAGTCGTTGATCATGCCAATCTTTCTATGCACTTCCTTCTGTCGAGCAGCGAGGGGCGGCCCGAAGCCCGTTTCAATCTTACCTGCAGCTCGTGCGGCGATGGCTTCCGTCGGGGTGGCTTTGGTCGGGTCCCAGGCCAGGGCGAAGCTGACTTCGATGGTCCCCGTCTTGCCGCGAATCGAATCGGGCAGGGGTTGATTCGAGGCACCCTTGCCATACTCGGTAATCAGGAACGAGTCGGCCTGCTGATTGCTCCGATGCCAGCCGGCAATGGTTCGCGAGTAGGGTTCGCCCTTTTCGATCACATAGTACGAGTACTTGGGCTGTCCCAGTTCGTTGCGGAATTCACGATTGGTGAAACTAAACACATTGATGCCATCGATTTCGATATAGACGGCCGCATCTTCGGGAGATTCATTGTAGATCCGCAGTGCGTAGACTTCGTCTTCCTTCAGGTCGACGAACAACCGATGGTCTTCGAATTTCAATGGCCGCGCGGAGATCTTTTCCCATTCGTCGACCGATTGCGGCGCGGCAGCCTTATCGGCCACCAACACTTCCACCCCGTACGGCCGTCCCTCTTTCGGTCGGGCTTTCGTGCCGTCAATGAAACCGACATCTTCGCCATTCGCCTGCTTCGCGAGAGTCGCCGTCACCACGCCGTTTCGCGCTGCTTCGGGTCCCAGCGCGGGCAGCGACAGGGTCAAGCCCAGTAACCGTGCGATGGCGGAATTGTCCGCGACCTCGGTCTTATTCTCCTGCACGACGGCGTTGGCCTTCCCGCTGTCGATCAAATTCCCATTGTCATCGGTCAATTCCGCCGTCACTCGGACGCGGACAGCACTGTTCTCACCAGGCGACTGATCTGCCGCCAAGGGTTTTCCCTCCTCGTCAACGATCACGGTGTCGTAGCGTCCGCGGACTGAGTAAGGTGCATCTTTTTTCACGATTCCCGGTTGCAGGGCATTCAGGGCTTGCGAAAGGATATTCGTAATCCCCGGTCCAAAATTCGTGTCGAGCTTGGCAGGCCCTGTAAAATCGCCGACCGTCACCGCGGTCTGATTTTTAGACTTCAAGTCTGCGATCAACCGTTTGGCAATCGGCGCCAGTGCTTCACGCAGAGGATCAGCCGCGTACGAAGTTACGGGAACGCTCCAAATCAGAGCCGCCAGAAGAACAAATCGACCGTATAACATGATAAAACTCTCGATTTTGCTGCGGTTCCTGGGGGATCCTGAGCGCGATATTTGTAGGACTGGTCCTTCAAGTCTTTCGAATCGTCGGATACATGGACTGTCTAACGTATGTTTAGGTGTTCCATGCGGATCATCGGTTCGATCGATGACGGACCGCATTCATCAGAGGGATGTTCAGCGGTGCTATTCGTTCTGTGCGGTGTTTCACCACAGATTATGCATTCACAGAAAGTCTCAAGTCAATGAGTAATTGTGGGCAAACCACTAGGTGGCCGCTGCGATTTGCCGGGGAGGCTTACATTTTACCGGTACGGTGACCCAAAGTAACAAGGCAACACACCTTGGTTAGGTGAGCTGGCAGCCGGGAGGCCCAGGTGACGCGGTTTGTCTATGGGCCAATCAGCCGTCGGGCGCTAGTTCAAGGTTCGGTTACCTCTATATTCGATTTTCCGGACGAATCGGACGTGATTGCTCGACCAATTTTTATTTTATTTGATTTTGGCAGATCGACCGACGCGGCCAGAACTCTGGGCGAGTTCTGCTACGGATTGTTCGTAGCCGAAGTCGCCTAGACTTCGGGCGGTTGTCCCCGAATGCGCCAGAACTCTTGGCGAGTTCTGCTACAACTTCCTGGAGGGGGAAAACGTTGTCGGCTGGGGCGTCTCGGCCGTGATGACTTTCCAGCTTTCTCCCATCTCGCGAAATGCGCGGAAGTCCTGGGCGGGATAGCTGAATTCCAGTTCGGGTGTCTCGACCGGATTTCCACTGGCCTGATGCGAGTGCATGGCCGCATCCAGGGCACCGCTGACCATGAGCGTTCGCTCGACGGGATAGGGGGATTTTCCAGTCCGGAAGAAGTGGGCCATCGCGTGCGACAGGGCGCTGAACAAATTGAGATTGCCCCACGGGCCATTGATGAAGGCGGTTGCCAGCAGATCGGCCTGACCCTCCAGTTTGCAAGCAAAGTTCCAGCGATCACCGCTGCTCCCGATCTTCAAGACCGTACCGCGTGTCCCGTCTTTATAGGTCACCAGCAGCGCGTGATCACCATCGGGCGCCGCTGCGGCGGCTGTGGCGGTTGCGGGGACTGCAGCGAAGACCCCTGTGGTCGGCCGGCGTTGCCGCTTCATTCCTGAGTTGTTTTCGGCGGCCATCGCTGCGGCGACCAGATCGGCGGACCAGCGGCCCTCCTTCTGGGCCTTTTCGTACGCTGCCCCGGACAGGAACTCGACTCGCGAGATACCGGTTTCACCGCCGCGGCGAGCTTCGATCATCGACTGCAAGACTTCGAGACCGTGGAAGTCGTAAACTTCCCGACCACCGCCGTGGATCGCTACGGCTTCCAGTACCTTTGCATTGTCAGGTAGTTCGAGGGATGGCCGCCGCTCGGCGAGGGGCACGCTGCTGCCGGCCATCAGGGGGATGCCCAGCTTCTGGGCCTCGTCGTAGATCCCTTTCGCCCAGTCCCAGCGATACGACAGGTGCTTGTCGTTAAAGACGGGCACGAAGCGCTGGCTGCGCTGCATCGTCTTGACGATCTGGTCGAAGAATTCCTTCCGCGGATACATCTTCTGGCCGAGTTCGTTGGTCGGATACTCGCCGTGTT
>JAQGHS010000829.1 GCA_028291605.1 Planctomycetaceae bacterium
AAGGGCATGGAGGCAGAAGGTCGGCACGAAGCCTATCTCCGTCAGGGAATTCGGAGATATGAAGCAAATCAGCCACCCATGTCAGACGCGTTTCAGAGACTGGTAAAAAATCAGTCATCCCGAGGAGCCCAGGGTCGGGGCGATTGCCCGAACTTGCCGAGATTTGATATGCTATTCGTAACAGCTTTTCAAGCAAGGACTTCCGCACCTCTGGGAACCATTTCATGCGCCTTCGAGCCATTCCATTGACCGTTTGCCTGATCGCCTTGGCTGCGTTCGCTGTGGGTGACGAACCTCTCGCTCCCAGCCCGGCACACGTCGCGATTCCTGCGACGGGAACGGTTGATTTCAAGATCACTCCGGACGAACCGCAAGTCGCCGAGCGGTTTCGGATGCAGAACCATCAGTTTCCTTACACGACCAAGCTCGAACGGATGAGCGGCGAAGTGCAGGTGACGCGGGTGACGTTTCCCTCGCCGGTGACCACCGAATTTGAAGAAAATAACACCGTCCACGGATTGTACTTTCAACCATCCGGCAAAGGGCCGTTCCCCGGTGTGGTCGTCCTGCACATTCTGGGGGGCGACTTCATCCTGTCGCAGACCATCGCCAATGCCCTGGCCCGGAATGGCGTGGCGGCCTTGGCCATCAAGATGCCCTACTATGCCGAACGGCGCCGGCCAGGCCATCCGCGCCGGTTGCTCTCGCGAAATCTGGAAGAATCCATCGCCGGGATGACTCAGGCGGTGCTTGATATCCGCCAGTCGGTAGCGTGGATTCGTGACCGGCCGGAAGTGGCCGATGATGATCTGGGGATTACCGGAATCAGCCTGGGCGGCTTGATGTCGGCACTCAGTGCGGCCGCCGAACCACGGGTGCGCAAGGTCGGTATCCAACTGGCCGGCGGAGATCTGGCGCAATCCATCTGGGACCAGGAACGGAAAGAAACCGCTGGATTCCGCGAAGATTGGCTGTCGAAAGGAGGCACGCGGGAATCGTTCATCAAAGCAGTCGCCCCGGTCGAACCGACAACTTACAGTCACCTACTGAAAGGTCGTAAGGTCTTGATGCTGGCCGCGCGGCAGGACGAGATCTTCCCAGTCTCCAGCACGCTCGCGTTATGGAAATCAATGGGAGAAGAGCCAGAACTGATCTGGCTGGAGGACACTGGTCACTACACAGCCCTGCTCTATATCATGCGAGAAACCGAACGCCTCAGCAAGTTCATGAAGCAACCATTACCGGAACGCAAAGAGAGTAGGTGATCGCTCCGCGATCGCACTTCTTCTGAAAGCGCAGCGATTCAGAAGCAAGCCACATTGCGTTATCAAAGCACCAACGGACGGGCCCGAAGCCCAACCACACGACACATCGCGTCAATCACTTCCAAAACTCGCAGGACGGCATGACACGTTATCTGGTCACCGGAGCCGCAGGATTTATCGGCTTTCACGTGAGCCAGAAGCTACTCGCGCGCGGCGCGACCGTGATTGGCGCGGATAGCCTCAATGAGTACTACGACGTCGGCTTGAAACAGGCCCGCCTCGACCGACTGACGGTCAATCCGGAATTCGCGTTCCGCAAGTTGGATCTATCACAACGAGCCGACTCCGAGAAGTTGTTTGCAGAGACCACCCCCGATGTGGTGATCCATCTCGCAGCCCAAGCCGGCGTGAGGTACTCCCTCACCAACCCGCAAGCTTACATCGACAGCAATCTGCAGGGTTTTTCCAATGTCCTGGAAGGCTGCCGCCAACAGCAAGTGAAACATCTGGTTTACGCTTCGTCCAGTTCCGTGTACGGCGCAAACGCCACCCTGCCCTTTTCGGTCCATCACAACGTGGATCACCCATTGAGCCTCTATGCGGCGACGAAGAAGGCCAACGAACTAATGGCCCACACGTACGCACATCTCTATCGCCTGCCAGTCACCGGACTGCGGTTCTTCACGGTCTATGGCCCGTGGGGCCGGCCCGACATGGCCCTGTTCCTCTTCACCAAAGCGATCCTCGAAGACCGCCCCATCGACGTCTTCAACAATGGACAGATGCGCCGAGATTTCACCTACGTGGAGGACATCGCCGAGGGCGTCGTGCGGCTCGCCGACAAACCCGCGTCGCCCAACCCCGACTGGGATGCGACGATGCCCGACCCGGCCACCAGTCTGGCCCCGTATCGGCTCTACAACATCGGCCACCACGAACCGGTCCAATTGCTGTATCTCATTGAATTGCTGGAACAAAACTTGGGCCGCAAAGCCATCAAGAATATGTTGCCCATGCAGCCCGGCGACGTCCCGGCGACGTATGCTGACATCGACGATTTGGTACGAGACGCGAACTTTCACCCCTCGACATCCATCGAAGAGGGGGTGCGACGATTCGTCGATTGGTATAAAGAGTTTTATGCTGTAGCCTGACTCTCCAGAGTCGGGCGCATTCGGCGTCAACACAGTACCCGACTCAGAGAGTCAGGCTACAACCAGACACAAGGGACCGTTGAAAACATGTCGACTCGACATATCGGATTTATTGGTGCCGGCAAGATGGCCACGGCCCTGGCCAAGGGGTTTATCAGTGCCGGATGTTGCACGGCGGAACACATCATCGCCAGTGATGTCGTGCCGGCCGCGCGAGAATACTTCACGGCCGAAACGCACGCTCCCGGCGTCATCGCCAACGCGGATGTGGTCTCGCACTCCGAGATCCTGTTCCTCGCCGTAAAGCCCCAGAACATGGCGGCAGTCCTGGCGGAGTTGAAGCCGCTCTTGACGCCCGAGCACCTGGTGATTTCGATCGCCGCCGGGATTACGCTGGCGACACTGGAAGCAGGACTCGGCAGCGGACGACGCGTCATTCGCGTGATGCCCAACACCCCCTGCCTGGTGAATGCTTCGGCGTCGGGCTATGCCTTGGGATCAGCGGCCACGGCGGAAGATGCTCAAACCGTCGAGCGACTCCTGTCATCCGTCGGCCTGGCGTTCAAGGTTCAAGAGCATCTGCTGAACGCCGTAACGGGACTGTCAGGCAGCGGCCCCGCATTTGTCTACTTGATGATCGAAGCACTGAGCGACGGCGGCGTACGAATGGGCCTGCCGCGCGACGTGGCCATGCGACTCGCGGCCCAAACGTTATTGGGCTCGGCCAAGATGGTTCTGGAGACAGGACTGCATCCGGGCGAACTGAAGGATGCCGTCACGAGCCCCGGCGGAACCACGATCGCCGGCCTGCACGCCCTCGAGCGCGGCGGACTGCGAGCCAGCCTGATGAACGCTGTGGAAGCAGCGACTTTGAGAGCGATTGAACTTGGAAAGAGTTCGTAAAAGAAGAGTTTTGGCCACGGATTAACACAGATGAAACACGGATGGGGTCACCGTAAAAGTCACGCTGTCCAACTTCCGTAACGAACCTTTGGCCATCGACTTCCGGCTGTCAGATGACTCCAAGCCAGGATGATCCAATCCGTGTTTCATCTGTGTTAATCCGTGGCTAAAAAACTCCGAATTGAATTCAATCAATAAAAAACGCCGGCCGAAATCGCTTTCGTCCGGCGTTTGAAATTCAGTAGCAACAAGCTGATCGTCGTAGATTGACTACGACAGGATTCCCACCACCGCGTCACCCTTGACGAGATCGCGCGGCTGGTTCAAGTGGTTAAAGACGATCGTCCGCGGGTCGATTCCCACGCTGTGGTAAATCGTCGCGAGCAGATCGCACGGGTGGACCGGGGTTTCGACAGGGGCCGAACCGGTGAGGTCCGACTTACCGTAGACGAAGCCACGCTTCACTCCGGCACCCGCTATCACGCATGAGTAACAGTACGGCCAGTGATCGCGACCGTCGTCCGAATTGCTGTTACCTGAGGTGCTGACGCCGCGCTTCGGGCTACGGCCGAATTCGCCGACAGCGATGACCAGCGTTTCGTCCAACAGGCCGCGTTGATCGAGATCAGCAATCAGGGCCGACAAACCAGAATCGAGCATCGGGGCCGACTGCTTCTTCATACGGTCTGACAGTCCGCTATGGACGTCCCACGAATGATTGTCGCTATTGGCAACCTTCGGCCAGTTGACTTCGACAAACCGCGTACCGGCTTCCACCAATCGGCGAGCCAACAAGCAGCTCTGACCGAACGGGTTCTTACCATAGGCATCGCGGGTCTCGGTCGATTCCTTCGACAGGTCGAACGCATCACGCGCCCGGCCCGAGAGGACCAATCCCAAGGCTTTGCCGTAGTACTCATTCAATGCGTACTTCGACACAGCGCGATCGAGTTCCGGCATGCCGGCGTTGATTTGCTCACGCAGCTTGGCTCGGCGTTCCATGCGGACGTTGGTGATGTCGGCCCGCAATTGCAGGTCGTCGACACGGATCTTGTCCATCTTCGACAAGTCCATATCGTCCCCGGGCGGATACAGGTAGTACGGATCGTACGCCCGGCCGAGGAAACCAGCTGTGCCCGCCTTGCCGATAACGTTGCTCTCCTGGAGCGGTCGCGGCAGCATGACGAACGGCAGCATGGGCTTGTCGATCGGCTTCAAACGGATAATGTTCGAGCCGACGTTCGGAAAGTCGTTGGGGCTAGGAGGCTCCAACTGGCCGGAGGGGCTGACTTTGTCAGCGGTGTAGCCGGTCAGCATCTGGTAGATGGCGGCCGTGTGGTTGAACAGGCCGATCGGCGTGTAGCTGACCGAGCGAATCTGGGTGAACTTGTCATTCACCTGAGCCAGCTTCGGCAGCAATTCGGTGAATTGATAACCGGCGACCTTGGTGTCGATCGGCTTGAACACACTCTTCACGTTATCGGGAACGTCGGTCTTCGGATCCCACAAGTCGAGATGACTGGGGCCACCCTGCAAATAGCAGAGAATGACGCTTTTCGCCTTGCCGAAACCAATGCCGCCGTACTTGCCCTCTTCGGCAGTCGCCTTCTGCATTTGCAGCATATTGGCGAGGCTGATACCGAAAGCGGCCGATCCACCGACTCGGAGCATTTCGCGGCGGGTTACGCCGTCACATGTGTCTTTACTAACGCCGCCTGGAATCACCAGCATGAGTGTTCCCTTTCAAGTTGCGATCTCATCCCGCCCTGCACGGAGCGCACAAATTCAGAATGCGACTCATATCAACAACCGTAGATACTGCATTCTATCGACGTCTGCCGTTACGTTTCAATACAAACATTGGGTTTTTGAACAGGCGTTCGGTATTTCGGGTATCGGACGGTTCCGATCCCATAAGTCCCATCGGTCCTATCAGTCCCATTTGTCCCATCCGAAATGCATGAGACTTATGGGACGGATGGGACTGATAGGACTTATGGGATGGGATGCAGGGAATTCCTGACAATCGTCAGTTTTTAACCAATCGTCAACGTTTCCGGCATCGTTCGCTACATAATGATCCGTTTATTGTTCGCCCCTGGGACTGTCCTTCGCCTTCGGAAAGGTTGCGATAAAGGTCGA
>JAQGHS010000830.1 GCA_028291605.1 Planctomycetaceae bacterium
TGCCCATTCAACACATAGCCGGCACTCGTCTTTTCAAACCGAGTCTGCATGGCCGCGGGATTGCTGCCCGCATCAGGTTCCGTGAGACCAAATCCGAAGATGCGTTTTCCAGTCGCGGCATCCGGCAGATAGCGTTGCTTCTGTTCGGAGTTCCCCCAATACACAACGACGCTCGATCCGATCGAGATATGGCAGGAAAAGAAAGTTCGCGGACCTGTTCCTTCCTGCCCGATACGTTCCATGCCCCAAGCATACAGCGGCACGTCCGTTCCCAATCCGCCATATTCCTGGGGAATCATGAAGCCCAATACGCCGTGCTTGGCAAATAACTGTGGCACTTCCGAATTGATGCGGCGGTCGAGGTAGTAGCGATCTTCAATCGGTCTGAGTTCCTGGCAGGCCAGATCAATGCGCCGCAGGGCATCAGCCTGTGCCGCAGTGGCATGGCGCGGGATTAGTCGGTAGTCGGTCATGATGCGGCCCTTTAGAAACTCGTCGCGGTCAGGTGCGATTTCTCGCGTTCAATCCCTATTCTACGCAGTGGCCTGTGATATGAAAAATACAGGCGAGTGTCTGCCTTCCTCATCGCTGGCGCGGCGTTCGATTCGCAATCACATCGGCATAGATCTCCCGCAACTGTTGCGTCATGTGTTGATGCCGGAAACGCTCGACACAGAGCGCCCGGCCGTTCGCGCCGTACCGCTCGCGGCGTGCCGGGTCGGCTGCCAATGACAGGATGGATTCAACCAAACCGGGAACATCGCGCGGCGGCAACAGGCAGCCAGTTTGTTCGGGAATGACGACTTCGCGAGCCCCATCGACGTCGTAACTGATGACCGGTTTCCCCGCGATCAAGCCTTGCGGCAGGACTCGGGCCAGCCCTTCGCGGAGGCTGGTGTGAACGACGATGTCCATCGCCTGGATCAACTCGGGCACGCGGTTCGTCGGCACCAGACCGGTGAAGACGAAGTAACGGCTCAAGCCAGCCTGCTCAATCCGTTGCTCGAGTTCAGCCCGCAGTAGCCCATCACCGACAAACAGAAACCGCAACTGTTTGTTACGGGCAATCGCTTGCTCGGCCGCCGAGATCACATCGTCGTGTCCCTTCAGATGAAACAGCCGTGCGACCTTGCCCACGACGATCTCGTCATCGGCAAATCCCAGTTCCCGGCGGACCTCCGCGCGGCTGCGTGGCGGGTTGAGAAACTGATCGACTTCCATGCCACTGTAGACCGTCACGAACTTCGACCGTGGTGCCACGCCTGCAGCCACGTATTGATCGGTCATTGCATCGCAAACGCTGATCAGCTTGTCGCACCGCCTCGCGGCCCAAGTCTCCAACCAGCGATAGGTGTGGTAAACCAACCACGGTTGCCCCGCATAGAACGAGGGCCCGTGGATGGTATGTACGCAAGGAATTCCCAGCTTGTAGGCTGCCGCCCGCCCCAGAATGCCGGCTTTGGAACTGTGAGTATGCACGATCTCGGGACGAATCTCACGTAGCAATCGGATCAGGCTGCGATAGCTGGCCCAGTCGCGCCACGGATGGATGTTGCGACGGAACTCGGGAATGACACGGACATCGAGCCCACCCTGCTCTGCCCGCTGGATCAAGCTCCCCTCGGGACCCAATCCCGGCCCTGTGATCAAGGTCACCGGATCGTGCCAATCACGCTGCTGATCTTCGACCGTCAGTAATGTGTTTTCTTGCGCGCCCCCGAGGATCAGACGCGTGATGATGTGGACCGTTTTCATCAATAGAAAATCTTCCGTAGGACGGGTCTCCTGGCCCGTCCGAATGTTCAAAACTTCGGTAACCCGTGATTCTTTATTTACGAGTTGAGATTGATTCGTGCTTCCCAGTTCGGACGGGCCAGGAGACCCGTCCTACTTGGATGCGGGGGACAAAACGACTTCCCTCGCCCCTTCCCGTGAAAAGACTTCCAGGACAATCCGGTCGCGGAGATCCAGCGTGCGAGCGAAGCGGGCGAATTCATCCAACGAGGGAGTCGGATGTCCGTTGACCTTTGTGATGACGTCGCCGGGGTTGAGTTTGTTGGCCGCCCGAAAGCGTGGATTGACCCCCACGATCACCACGCCGCGGGCATCTGTCGCCACTTGCCAGCGCCGCATTTCGGGGGTGAGAACGGCCAGTTGTACCCCCCACTCTTTTTCGCCCGGCAGATTATCGGGCTCGCTGGGTTGCGTTGCCAAAGTCACTTTCACCGTCTGGAATTTGCCCTGCCGCCAGATCTTCAAGGGCACAGTCGTCTCAGGTTGAGTCGCCTTGATTCGGCGATGGAGGGACTCGGCATCGCGGAAGGTCTGCCCGTGGAACTCGACGATCCAGTCTCCAGCCTTTAACCCGGCTTTCTCTGCGGGTGATTTCGGGACAATATAATCGAGTTCAATCGCCGCCGCCTGCCAGCCCTGACGCGACGCCATCTCCTGTTCGACAGTATGCAGGAAGACCCCCAGCCAGCCGCGCAGAATCCGTCCATGTTCCCGCAACTGAGGCACCGCCGACTTCGCGAGGTTACTGGAAATGGCGAAGCCGATCCCCTTGTTGCCTTCGCCCAGTGTCGCTGTGTTGATACCGATGACATCGCCTTTCAGGTTTACTAGCGGTCCCCCGCTGTTTCCTGGATTGATCGCGGCGTCGGTCTGAATGAAGTCCTGCACTTCCATGTTCTTCAGCAAATCATGCCGGCCGGTCGCACTGACAATCCCCGCCGTCACCGACTGATCAAGTCCAAACGGATTGCCAATTGCCAGGACCCAGTCACCCACGGCCACCTGATCGCTGTCCCCCAACGTTGCCGCCTGAAACGTCAGGCCTGTCGATTCCAGTTTCAGGAGTGCCAGGTCCGTCGCTTGGTCGGCTCCAGTCAAACTCGCTGTAAAATTCTCTGTCCGTCCCGGCAGTTGGACTCGAATTTCCTGAGCCCCCGCCACGACATGGTAGTTCGTCAAAATATAACCGCTGCGGTCTACGACGACTCCGGAACCGTACCCGCGTTGCATCAAATACTGGGGTGATGAAGTCCGATCCCCAGGCTGAATTGAGGGCGCCGCCTGTTGATACAGCCGCACGCATTCAATGTGAGCCACCGCCGGCTTGACCCGCTCCACAACCATCCGGAACGCTTGCGAGGTGTCGTTCAACTCGGCGAGACGGTGTTTCAACCCCTGTTCCGACGCATCTTGACGAGCACGAAAGACGGCCAGGCTGATGCGATAAACAACAGCCGGGATACCATGCGTCAGAATCAGCCCGCTGAAGACTCCGACGAGCAACACCAGGCACCAGCGCCGCAGTCGAGCTGAGTCCATGGAGTGGAATTCCGAATGGGGCGAAAGAGAAATTGGGCCGAAGGTACCTTGGACGATGACAGACGCAATGCAGATTATCCCAGACTCGCCAGGAAAGAAAAGGAAGGGATTCGGCGCGGTCTCGACTACCCAATGGAAGGCGTCACTCCTGCGTCTGGGTTGACAGCTAACAGATTCGTAAACGAGAACCGCTACAGTGGACCTTACCCCAGGACTTTTGGACTCTAAGATGAAGTTGAGAGCGGCCACGGGAAGTCACCCAGACTCGCCGAGACAACTTAGAATTTCAATCCTCCCCGTAACAGACGGTACATTCTCATATGACAGTCAAAGTCAAAGTCGTCGGTTCCGAGAAACATTCCCGCGGACACCATTTTTTTGCCGATCTCGCGAGGATGACGGCAAAAGGCATGGGGTCGCCGTGGGCGTTCCTCACAGCCGTCACGATTGTCGCCGTCTGGGGGTTGACCGGTTCGCTGTTCGGCTACTCGGACACCTGGCAATTGGTCATTAATACTGGTACGACAATCGTCACGTTCCTGATGGTATTTCTGATTCAAAATACTCAAAATCGTGATGCCAAGGCGATGCAGCTCAAACTGGATGAACTCATCGTGGCCGTCGAGGCGGCTCATAACCAGATGATCGATATTGAAACTCTCTCGGACCAGGAACTGGCCGAATTGGAATTGAAGTTCCATAAACTCCGCGCCGCCTGCTCGGACACGGAGAAGGATGACGAGTGACGGTGCGAACGATGGAGAGTGTGAGAGTGTCGGAGAAGTGAGTGGAAGTCGTTCGCCTCTTAATGTCCGCCTCAGCATCATTGTGCAGCAGTTCCTTGCACGTAATGATAGAACGCGATCGTGATGGTGACGGAGGGCCTCTGGTTGTCGAGTGAGCTGGTCGAGATACGACAGCTTGCGGCTTAGGGGTTACCCCTGGGTCTGTGAGTTAAGTTTGGTAATTCGTCGCGCGGGCTGCCCTACGCTCCACGTAGATAAGCACGCGCCGGACTGGGCCTGGCGAGGCCTTCCGTCACCGGCATGATCCAGGATTCAATCGAGATGGTTCGCTGGACTTATGCCGCCAATCTGCTCGCGACCGCATTCTTAAACGGCAACTGGACCGCGGAACAACTCGACCTCAACGGGCGATTTGTGTTGGGGCTGCGAAAACCCTCTAGATGGTTTTCCATACTGGCGGCGAAAGTCATCGGTCGATATCCTGCTCGCCCAACGAGTTTCCAGCTCGTGCGGACCTTGAGACATCTGATTGTTGAATGGGAACTGGCTCCGCGGCTGGAACGATTGAAGCATCCCTCATACCTGAGACTTTCACGTCCGGTCATGGGGCCAGCACCGGTATGGTTGGCATCTGCAACGATTCCTCAACTCGCGACGCCCGGGGATCTGGCCGACTGGTTGCAGATCACTGCCGGCGAACTCG
>JAQGHS010000288.1 GCA_028291605.1 Planctomycetaceae bacterium
CTGCGTCAGCGGAGCCTTGCAGGCGCGGATGATGATGTCCCAACCCAGCTTGCCGTCTTCCGACAACTTGGTCGCGGACGTGACACTCTTGGAAGCACGCAGCAGAGCCACGCCGCCACCGGGCAGAATGCCTTCGGAGACAGCAGCACGGGTTGCGTGCAGGGCGTCTTCAACGCGAGCCTTCTTTTCCTTCATTTCGGATTCGGTCGCGGCACCGACATTGATCTGAGCCACGCCGCCCGACAACTTGGCAATGCGTTCTTCCAGCTTTTCCTTATCGTAGTCGCTGGTCGCATTGGCCAGTTCGTTGCGAATCTGGTCAATGCGGGACTTGATGTCGCTGGTCTTGCCGCCACCTTCGATGATCGTCGTGTTGTCCTTGTCGATCACGATCTTCTTGGCACGGCCCAGTTCCGAGATCTGAACGTTCTCGAGCTGAATGCCCAAGTCTTCGAAAATCGCCTGGCCGCCAACCATGATCGCCAAGTCTTGCAACATGGCCTTGCGGCGGTCGCCGTAGCCCGGAGCCTTGACGGCGACGGTTCGCAGATTGCCACGCAGCTTGTTGATGACGAGCATCGCCAGAGCTTCACCGTCGACTTCTTCAGCGACGATCACCAGCGGCTTGCCAGCTTGAGCAACCTTCTCGAGAACCGGAACCAGATCCTTGACGTTGCTGATCTTCTTCTCGTGGATCAGGACGAATGCATCTTCGAAGATGCATTCCATCGTCGTCGAATCGGTGACGAAGTACGGTGACAGGTAACCGCGGTCGAATTGCATGCCTTCGACGACTTCGAACTCGGTCTTCAGGCTCTTGCCTTCTTCGACGGTGATGACACCATCTTTACCGACTTGTTCCATGGCGTCGGCGAGGATCGCACCGATTTCGGTGTCGCCGTTGCCAGCCACGGTACCGACCTGGGCGATCGACTTCTTGTTCTTGCATTCGGTCGACATCGACTTCAGCTTCTCGGTGATCGCTTCGACGGCTGAATCCATCCCGCGCTTCATTTCGATCGGGCTGACACCGGCGACAACAGCTCGCAAGCCTTCAATGTAGATGGCTTCGGCGAGGATGGTCGCGGTGGTGGTGCCGTCACCGGCGTTGTCGGAAGTCTTGCTGGCGACTTCCTTCACCATGCGGGCACCCATGTCTTCGAACTTATCGGGTAGCTCGATCTCGCGAGCCACCGAGACACCGTCCTTGGTGACGGTGGGCGAGCCGAAGCTCTTCGCGATGATCACGTTACGGCCCTTGGGGCCGAGGGTCACGCGCACGGCACGGGCCAGCTTGCTGACACCAATGCGCATTTTTTCTTGAGCTTCCTGATCGAAAGCAATCATCTTGGCCATGGGGTATTCGCTCCTCTTACACCTTCTAAGGACGGTTGAATTATCTTTTAAGGCCCGCCAACCGCTTACGCACTGGCGAGATTTTGTTATCGCTTACCTGCAGAGTCGTTGTGTGGGTGCCACTGGCTATGCCAGTGCCGGACGTCTATTGATTCACATCTCGAAAAAGCACTGGCAAAGCCAGTGGCACCCGAGCTGAATCTGAAACAAACTAGGCGTAAATCGCCAGAATGTCAGCTTCGCGCATCAGAACGAGTTCTTCTTCGTCGAGCTTGAATTCATCGCCAGCGTAGGAGCTGAAGATCACCTTGTCGCCGGCCTTGACGGTCAGCGGGTGCTTCTTGCCATCGCGAGTGGTGATGCCTTCACCGACGGCGATGATTTCGCCACGTTGGGGCTTGTCCTTGGCGGAATCCGGCAACACGATGCCACCAGCGGTGGTGGACTCAGCGGTTTCACGACGCAGCAACACGCGGTCTCCCAGCGGAACGACCTTGGTGTTGGACTTGGTTGCAGTGGTTGCCTTCTTAGCCATCGACGTCTCCTCAGATCCGTAGCTCAAAACTCGCAGGTCATATCAAGATAGATTGATGCAATAGGCGTACTGCCCACCATCACTTGGACGAACTCAATAGCGAATTGCGCGCCAAACACACATGGTTGACGTAACTCACATGCAACATTCGAGATCCGACAATAGTACCATTTCGCGAGCCTGCCAACCACCGTCAGTGTCCAGCTTGTTCCGGCATGGCGCTGCCAAACTGGCAGGGGTCGCCGGTGGCACGGAGTTGGTGTAGCCCGGCTGCTCCCGGGACTATAGAATCCGCTCTGGCCGATACAAGCTCGAAGCGCAAGCGAGTGCATTCTGTATGATTTTCGAGGAAATGCACTCGCTTGCGCTTCGAGCTTGTATGGCGGTCACTTCATGACCGATTCGTCTGATTTCGCACCGAATCTACAATCATTACCGCAGACTGACGATGACCGAATCGCACGCCGCTCACCGCCGCCAGATTATCGAATCCGCCCGTACGTTGGTGGTCAAAGTGGGCACCAACGCCCTCTCCAAACCTGACGATACGCTCGATGTCGAGAAGATTGCCAATCTGACCGAGCAACTGCACCACGTTCTGCAAACGGGTCGCCAAGTCGTGCTGGTTTCCAGTGGAGCGATTGGTTCCGGGCTGGGAATTCTGGGATTGAAAAAACGTCCCGACGATCTGCCGCACCTGCAGGCCGCGGCTGCCATCGGGCAGGCCCATTTGATCCGGCAATACGACGATTGCCTGCGCAAGTTTGGCTATCACGCGGCTCAATTGTTGCTGACGGCCAACGATTTCAAGCAACGCCACCGCTACTTAAACGTGCGGAATACGCTGCACACGCTGTTCGAATACGGCGTATTGCCGATCGTCAACGAAAATGACACCGTCAGCGTCGATGAGATCCGCTTCGGCGACAACGACAGGCTGGCAGCCCTAGTGACCAATCTGCTCGATAAGCCACCGCTGCTGGTCATCTTGTCGGTGATCGACGGTCTATTTGATGGCGACCCGCGACTGCCTACCAGCAAAGTCGTGCCGCTGATCGAGCACTTCGACGACGCCTTATTCAAATTCGCCTCCTTGGACAAGAGTTCGCGCGGTACCGGCGGAATGCAGACAAAATTGGAAGCGGCGCGCATTGCGACCGCCGTCGGCCGCCCGGTGATCATTGCCAATGGTCGCGATCCCCAGATCCTGGACCGCATTCTGGCCGCAGAGCAGGTGGGGACGTTGTTTCTGCCCCAGGGCCCAGCCGTTTCGGCCCGAGAACGCTGGATCGGCTACAACGTGGTGCCCCACGGAAAATACATCCTGGATGAAGGCGCCAGCCGGGCGATTGTCCAAAAAGGGCGTTCGCTGCTGGCGATCGGCATCAGGTCGATTCAAGGCTCGTTCGACAAGGGACAGATTGTCTCGCTGGTCGATCTGGACGGCCGCGAACTGGGCCGCGGGCTGACGAATTACAGCTCGATCGACGCCGCCAGAATCGCCGGCAAGCGAACCGACGAATTCGTCCAGGTGTTTGGCAACATTCCGTATGCGGAGGTCATTCACCGCGACAATCTGGTTGTCACGTTCAGCGCTGGCAAGGCGAGAGCGGCAGCGAGTGACTAACTCTAATAGGGCGCCCGCGCATGAAAGA
>JAQGHS010000857.1 GCA_028291605.1 Planctomycetaceae bacterium
TACAGTCGCGAAACAGTGGCACGGAAGTGGAATTGTCTCACGATCACTCCCAGTTATTGGCTCCAGCCGTCTGGATGGTACGGACGAAGCCGCTCGATGTGGAGTCGATCGTGTTCGGCAGATGCGAGAAAGTAGTAGTACAGCCATTCCTCAATCGAGTCCGCGCACTGTTCGACCTCCCATTTGCTATAGTCGGGAACTGCGCGAGGCCAGTTCGACGGCACGCCAAATGGATAGTCACAAGATACCATGGTATGAGATCCGTCCGGTGCCAACAACAAGTGCCAACCGGCACCGGCATGGCCTTCAATGAAGGCAAGGAATACCACGCGCGACGGATCGCTGGGGAGTCGCCACAGTTCTTCAGGCATTTCCAGCCAGATGTAACTGTGGTGCAGTCGATCCACATACGCGTCCGTCTCCACCAGCTCGCGGAAAATCTCGGGAACAACGTAGCCTGCAGCCTCCGCTTCCGCAGCTCTCGGGCGGAACATGTCCCGACGTTTTGGTGAAAGTCTGGCGAATGGGGCAGAATGAAGGCGGCCGCCTGCATGGCCATCATGTCTTTACCCGTGAGTTGTCCATTGCGGTATTTGTAAGCCAGATCCTCGATCACCGGCGTCGTCGACACCGGCGGAGGCAGATAATCGAAGATCGTCTCTCGCAAATTGGCCGGCAGGCTGGGGGGCACCTTGTCCAGCGGCGAGGAGTCCCAATTCACTCGGTTCATGATGTCACTTCTGGCGGATAGGCAAGATCTACACGGATCGCATTCGGCGACTTAATGGGGGCCTTCGTTTGAGGAAGAGCTTATCACCTTCGGGATGGCCAATTCTGGATCACGGTACCAACTAAGGCGCCGAGAAGTGAACCGACAACGGCACCTCCAATTGCGGCAATTGGCCAAAACAACGGGCCGCCACCGTCATTTGCGACGATCGCCACAATCGCAAATCCGAACGGGATGCCACACCCACCGATTCCCGCACCGAAACAGCCTCCACGAAAGCATCCGTGTTCCTCAGAAGTCTGTGGGGTTGTGTTGATATTCTAATCCCCTTTTCCAGCTAGAGCCCAGGTTAACCCCGTGATCCGCACGAGTGATCCCGCTGATACTAGTCAATCCGGTTGCGGCACAACGTCAGATTGAACGATAGATGTTAGGAGATTGTCGGTAGTGGCTGTCGGAGTGCTGTTTGGCAGTCTGCGTGCGATTGACTGTGTCGTTTCGGCCGCGCACGAACTGCCCCAACAAAAATCGCGATCGCCATAAGCGATATCGCCCAATACGGAATACCAATAATCTCGATCGGCGTAATTGTGTAATGCATTGTCCCCGGCTTTAAATGACGGTGCGTCGCAGCAAGTGCCGCGTCGTTCGAGACGCGCATAAATGGCGAGACCCATTCTCCAGTTGCACGTTCGAATCCGAGGCACGCAGAGTCATTCTTGATTCGCATGCCGGGCCATTGTGTGATCGATGAAGTGCCGGGATTTGTGTCGTAATAGATAACGAGAGGTTCCTTTCGCCACCAATTGCGGTTCAGTACAACGTAGACTGTCCCACGACACGAAACAATTTGATAGTGTGTCGAGTCAGAAGCCCAGTTGACGCTCACCTGCAGCCTGTAGCTGGTAGTCCAGGCCGCAATGCATAAGAAACTACAGAGCGCACACGCCACGGCGATTGATTGCAGCAGATGACGCTTCATGTTTTCCGCCTAACGCCAAAACTATGGTTTTACCCGCGGTGAACGGCGCGAGCACCGTTGATTCTACTCCAAGCCAGCCCGTGGTCCACGTCGGGTTGGACTGTTTCTCAGGCTTCCCATTTTGCGGCGGGAGGGGCAAATGCCCAATCGACAATCTGTTGTGGAGTTGGATCATATTCGCCGATCATGCGCCCGCCACCCCAGGTGTTGGTGTCGGAATCGTAATCGGGCGGATAGAAGATTATGTTTGACGCGCCCGATCGTGGAACATTCACATCGAAGATGGCCATGTAGGCTTCGGCATCAGGATATCCGTTTTGCGGCATTGCCCTGCGAACGATCTCAACGAGTTCCTCGCGGGTCACATCGGAAGTCGGCTTGATCTGTTGATAAGTCAGCACTCGACGAACCCAGTCCGCATGGTCTTCGGCTCCATAAATGCCTTGAAACTCTTCGAACGGGATCGTCGTACCAGCGAGAGAATTGAATTCCGCCAGCCAATCATCCCCTTCACCCGCTCGCGCACCATCGACCTGAGCTGCGAGTTCGGCCAGTCGAGTGACCAAGACCTCGTCAAGCGTTGGCGGAAGGAGTTCAGGACGCAAATTCATGATGTCAACTCAGGATGTGGTACGCAAAATAGTGAAAACCAGCGCCACTTAATCCTGCATGAAATCACACGTAGTAGTCACAAGAGCAAATTCGTGTCATTTGAGTGATTCGTGGTTGTGATGCTTAGAACGGGTTTCAACCACGAATCTCACGAATGACACGAATCAGAACGGAGGACTCATCTGACCAGAGGTGTTGTTTAGGTTTATTAGACTATTCTAGCACGGGAACGTCGCCGCCCGCGATCGTCAGCAGGCGAGCTAATTCGTCGGGAGGAATTCCATGTTCATAATAGTTGGTTCCGCCATCGGCTCTCAGGACAAACACGTCTTTCGTCAAATCGACCGGTCGATCACCGAGTAACAATGTCTTGCCGTTGACAGTCAGGTCGAGGGGTTGCTGCCACTTGACGTTGCTGTGGCGGAGACCGATCAACAGGATGGTGTTGGATGTTCCATCGGTGATCTCTCGGATGTTGCGCGTTCCATTTCTTGGCCAGGCTGCGTCCGGACCAACTACGGCGAAGAACCGATACCTCTGGTCCTCGAATTGTTGCAGGAGGGGGGAATTCGCTGTCGCTTGCTGGTTCCAGGACTTCGTGAGGTCATATTCGGGGAATTGTCGTTCCGAATGGATGCCTGACGTCAGTTGCGGCTGAATGAGCGCCCGCCACGAGTGCAGGGCGACCCCGTGATCGTCATAAACCACGGCGGGCGGAAATGAGTTGTACTGGTCGTGATACTGATGCAATGCCAGTCCAATCCATTTCGCATCGTTGACCGCTTGAGATAAGGCCGAGAATTTGAGGAGGGCCGCGACGCCATTGACCGCGAGGGTGACGCCCACCAACCCGAACCCGCCCAGGATGGCGATCGCCAGCCAGTTCCTTTTAATATGCGTTTCCATTCACTTGCCCCAAACCTCAGTCCGCCGCGCGTGTCAGGCGGTCTGCCACTGCGACATCTGCACACCGAAATCTTCCAGGGCGGCTTGCTCTGCTGCAGCCAGTGACGAGTGCCAGGTGTCGCCCGAGACAGAACCATCCTGTGATGTGTAGCATACCAGATACCCGCCGCCGTCATATTGGATCTCGATATCCAGCAACACGTCGCGGACTGGCGTGGGCAGCGGAATCGCCGCTCCAGGTGGGAGCCAACCGGCGTGGGCTACGCCGCCAAACCGCCAATGGACTCCCAAAATCCACTTGATGCGTTCCATTGAATTCAGCCTAGCTCCCAGCTTATCCCTCGTGTACCGTCCGAATGACCATTAATACTACCTCAAACCCGGCCGAGGCACACGTCTGCGTGAACCCCCTTGTTAGGCTCCGTATCGACCCTGATTGAATTCCACATTCCCGTTTGCACCAATTGTAAATCTTGCCCTTTCCCCATACATGCCGTTGGTGACGTAGCCGCAATCTGCGTCGACTTTTGTTTGATCAGCCAATTCCCCACGAACTTGAAAGTGGTCATCGCCGCGTATTGAGAACGGACCCGATACGGAGGCACCAGACTTGACGTTATTAAATGTCAAGCTTGTGCCACCTACCGAGATAGTGATGACGCGAATGGTTTGGCCGGAACAGTTTGCCAATATCAAACGATGCTGACTCGCATGAAACAGAGCGCAAAGGCCGATGCTTGCGACCACAAGTAGGACACCGACGGCTTCAAGCCTTTGTTTCATGTTGACACACCTAATGCCGGCTGGGCGACACTACTTTGGATACTCATCGGTTGAGAGTCCCTTTGCCGCTTCGAGGACCGCGCGAAGTTGCGGTTCGTTGGAGAAGGCGCGAGTGACCGCCTTTCGTGTCGCATTGTAATTGTTCTGCAACAACTGGGATTTGTCGACCGCTTCCCAGTGAACCAATACCGAGCAAACGATGACAAGGTCTTCCGCGCGATGTTCATCGATCCCTAGTTCCAGGACTGCATCTGCAACCCCTTTTGCTACGCCCAGCTGGACGGCGCCATAAAGCTGCACGGACTGTTCGGCGGTTTCGACTGCCACTTTGGGAACGATCACAGTAGACGGCTTCAACGCGATGTCTGGACGGATGGAGGCGATAAAGTTGCTATAGCCTTTCTTCTGGTCGGCAACAGCTCTGGCGAACGCAATTCCAACGGGTCCAGATTTCGGTCCGATCAGCACATCGACATGTGCAATTTCATTTCCGCTACCCACGAGTGCGGTACCGACGAGCATGTCTTTTGGTTGACTCTCAACCTCGGCGACCTTTGTCGCAACCGGGGGCTTGCTAGCTTCACTGCTGCCGCACCCGCTGAATGCAAGCAGCGTGACAAGTACCATCAACTGTTTCATAATTGGTTCGATGCTGTTTGCCGGTAAACGCTCATGTTATAGCGCTTTTGAAAAATGTCTGCGCTGACTGAAAGTATGAGAGTAACAGAGTCCGAGGGTATGAGAGTAAAGAATAGTCCGATTGAATTCCGGCCATCTTATAGTAGGTCTCGAATCCAGTCACTCGTCGCTGCCTGGTGCACTTGTTTGCCTCGGCCGTCCTTGTCGGTCGGCTTTGCACCCCGTTCCAGCAGCAGTTCGATGATGCCAACTTGTTGCTGGCGTGCGTGCTCAGAACCGCTCCCGCCGCGCCCAGTGGTTTGAACGGCGAGGTGCAGAGGCGTCGACCCGGCCTTGTTCGGCGTCCTCGGGTTCGCGCCACCGTCGAGCAGTGCCCGGACGGCGGACAACGACCGCGTTCGCACGGCCCTGTGCAGGGGGGCCACGCCCGATTTGTCCAGCGCGTTGGGATCCGCACCGACCGACACGAGGTACTCGATGGTCTCGGTCTGGGCCGTTGGGTTCCAGTGGTTGGCGTCCGCCGCGTAGTGCAGCGGTTCGGCCCCGCGGCGATTCCTCGCCCGGCAATCCGCCCCGTGCCCGACGAGGAGTTCTGCGACCGGGCGCCGAAACGCCGCCGCGGCCATGTGGAGAGCCGTATCGCCGGTGTAACAGTAGTGAGCAATGTCACTGAAAAAGAAGTCCGCTGCACCGTCGCGCGTCGCACCAACATCCAACGCAGCCGCGGCGAACGAGGGGCTAGCCGTCAGGTGGCGCGACACTTCGCCGATCTCGCCGTTCACGACGAGTCGCATGAAATCGAAGAAGTCCGACTGCACCTTGAGCATTGTTTTGTGTTTCGGTTCCTGCCTCACGCGCGAGTTTCCTGCAATCACCTGTGTGTGCCGCACGAGCGGTCATTGATTTTACTTGAAACTCGACCGGGGCACGCGTCGGATTGAATCGCTGGTCAGGCCCGGGTCTCCAGGGATGTCCTGGGACTTCCCTGGAGACTATTTCCTCCACAGATCAAGGTACATCTCCAGAGGTACCCGCAGCGGCAAGTGACGCAGCAACTCCAAGGGGGCGTAAATCGTTTCGATGACCTGTCGAGTGGTCGCCGAGCTGTTTTGATGCAAGCGTACCGCGGGACCGAGGGACAGCACATACAAGAGTAAAGCCGCCAGGACCCACAAGATGACTACGGTCAGGGATGTCTTCTGAGACGATTCATCAGTTCGATCCATGCCGCCCTCGCTTTACTGTCGAAACCCCAAGTGTACCCGCGGTGGCCTACGAGTGAGTATTTTTAACAAACAAAACGTCGTCGACGATGGTGAAGTCAACTGCTGGCATGTCAGCAGCGTGCGACGGGATGACGTTACGATCCGTGATTGCCGTCCCATTGATGTCAAATCTTACGCCAAAGCAACGTGAGATGAAACACCCTGCCTGTTGATCATAATCTACTGGGACCGCGAGGGGGCCATGCACCGCAGAGACAACCTTGATGTCGTTTGTGGCCAAATCGCGGCGCACAAAGACATGTCCCACGATTTGATCGGAAAGGCGCGTCCAGGCGTCGTAGCGAGGTGCCATGATCGGTAGAAAAGTCGGTTGACCATTGGCCGGAATCTGCGAAGTCGGCGCTACGGAGAGCCAGCGTGCGCTGGGACGCAATGGAGGCGGAGAAGCCAGGAAGACGAACCCCAGAACGCCCAGCGAGGTCAATGGCACGACGAGCAGAACGAGAGCGACCGTCTTGCTGACGATGGAGTGCATGGTTACGACCTATCTTCCTGACGCCCAGTTTTAACCCGCGTTGCGCCACGTCTGACAATGATTACACTCTAAACCAGCCCGCGGGACAGAGTCAGATTGAACCGTTGGTTAGGCCCTTCTTATATGTCACAATTGCTGAAACACCCTGCGGACCGCTTCGCTTTCAGCTAAGGAACATCCTTGACGAGTTCCTTGCCATTCCAATATCCGATACGCTCGCGGATCCGCAGATCGGCGACAGGTTGACCGAACGGCAATGAGAGCCCCGAAATCGTCCAGATGCTGGGGTCGAATGCCGCCACCGATTCAGGCCGCTCGAGATCAACGATCATGTCTACGCGCCGTCGGTCAGCGCGACCTTCTTCCAGTGTATACATCGTCAGCTTCCTGGGAATCCAACTTTCGGGTTGATCCGCCCAATACTCGCTTTCCGTAACGTACTTGACGAATACTCCTTTACCGTCTGTCCGGGGAATTGTTTTCGAATAGTATCGAAGACGATACGGAGCTCGATCGTCGATCTCAAAATGAATCCGCTGGCCGAACCTGTCTGTCAGTTCAATGCCGACCAGACCGGGCTGTTGCCGAGCAACGGGGATCTCGGCGATGACAATATCTTCGGCAGCGCGATAAGCCAGATTGGTCTCGAGTAACAGATCACTATATAGTCCAGTGGCCAGCCCCAGGGACCGTGGATCGAAAGCCAATGTCGACGTCCTGTGGTCGGGTGTTGATATCGTCGCGCTATTGTTCCCGTCGTACAACAGGAGACGAGTTCCATCGTACACACTGACTGTGCTAAGACCGGGGCGGGATGTGATGCGGTACTTCATGGCTTCGCAGTCAGCGCGGAACTCTACCTTGTGGTCTTTGCCAAGGACAGGGCGAGTTGCCGTGCCCCGCACCGTAAATGGCTTGAAGTGTGTGCGGACATTTTCCAAGCCCTTCAATACGACAAGTGTCTCAGAGGCCGAAGCTTTATCAGCTGCCTCGATGTCCACAGAAAACAACATAGACAGCACCACGCCCGCGAACGCGGTGACCGCGCGTCTAGCACAAATCATACATCCCCCTTATGAGATCACTCCATCAAAAGGATCAGCTTCAAAGCAACTTATTCGTACCTATCACTTATTGAACGAGGCAACAATGCCACAGCTGTGCCTGCGAAGATTCGCCCCCTCCCGTTTAAAGTCTTCGCCAAACGCATCGACCACCTGCTGTGAGGAAACGCGCTGAAACCCCCGATCGTGATCTTCGTTGCACCACAATTTGTCGGTGTTGACATCGTACATGAGGAATACGATCTCGCCGCTTTCTAATTTGCTGCCAGGCACGACGAAGTAACGATCGCCGACCAGCACCACTTTCGACGAATCCTTGGACCACACGAATCGTTCGTGGGTATTAGTAGGACTCTGATCTTCCGAAGTGTAAACCACGCGTTCGGTGCCGGTTGGTCGATCCACGAGTAGAACGCGGAAGTTGCGGTCAATAAGTCTGATCCCCTCTCGCACGATGATTCGATGCGATCGATCTGGTGAGTCGGAGACCAGGATGTCGCGCGGCAGGGCAATGAAGACCAAGCCGAGCAGCAACGCGCCGAATGCCGGCAGCACTAGTCGCAATAACATCCGGGCGTGTCTCGGTGCAGCCGCGGGTTGTGATGAGGATGAGGAAGTGTCCATTACCGACAATCACCAAAAAGTTCAGGCCTGACGCCCAAGTTATGTCACCCGCGTGTGTCGTACGAGTGACCGTTGATCTTACCCCAAACTCGACCGCAGCACAGGTCGG
>JAQGHS010000865.1 GCA_028291605.1 Planctomycetaceae bacterium
CGATAACGCGTACTGATAACGCGACTCGATCGACCAGATGTCCGGAAAGGTGACGAGTGCAACTCCGCCGGGCACCAGTCGACGCCCCGCTTCGCGCAGATAGTCGCGCGGATGCAGCGTGTGTTCGAGAACATCGGTGAAGAGAATGGCATCCAGTGACTCGGGTCCGTAGGGACAAACCTCCAATGGTTTCGAATGAATGACGACGTCGTAGTTGGCGCGGCCCCGGGCGGCGCTGTCGGAATTCAGTTCGGTTCCTTCGGCATCGTACCCGCGGTCGCACAATTTACGAACGAGCAATCCGGTGCTGCAACCGACATTCACCACACGTCCAATGGGCAGATGCCTCTCGAGCGCATCGGCATAACGCTGACATTTGGCGTCGAAGGCCTTTTCCGTTCCGGCTTCGATACGCAGGTCGGAATGATAATCCCCTTGATAGAACGCGACGATATCGTCCTGGGTCGGAATCGGAGCAGTGAAATTCAGACTGCAGGCCCGGCATTGAGTCAGTGACCAGCGCCGACCCAGACGGGCCCGCTCACAGACGGTCCGGTTCGAGGCCGAGCCGCACATCGGGCATTTCTCGGACGTGACGTCGGCCGTTGTTGCTACCAACTTACTTCCTCATGACAATAAGCGTCTGTTTTGTTTAGGCCGGACAATCCCGTCCAGGGTTTCCAAAGACGGGCAAGATTGTCCGTCCTGCGTGACGGGATCCACTCGCTTCCGTGCAGGCAAGTATGGCGAACTTCAACGAGCGCCACGTTGCCGTCGAAATGTGTTGAGTACCGGTGAACAAATGCTGCTTGCCAACACGCGCAAGCGCAGTTTGTTTCTCGGTCCCAAGGGGCTGATCAGCACCGAGCTGAGCATATAGCCCAAGCTTTTCAGGTTTTTACCCTCTTCATGGAAGCAGACTGCCGCATTCATGTAGGAGCGGGCGCGAAACCAGCAGCCCACTTTCGCACGCTGCCAGAAGCTGGGCAGCGTATCGACGTACCGTTCGCGGATGATTCTTTCGCCGGCCAGCATGGCGTACGGCCGACTGCTGATGGCGTCCTCGCTGGTGGTGTAAATCATCAGGACATCGGGGACAAAGCCAAAGAGGCATCCCTGTTGTAAGAGTCGCAACCATAACTCCCAGTCCTCCGGTCCGTGGATCGACGTGTCAAACAAACCGTGCTTCTCAAAGCACTCGCGCCGGACCACATAGCGGGTCATATTTTGCGTGAAGGGCTGCACAAGGAACTTCAGGAATTGCTTGTCATAATCGTCATATCCGGTATAGGTCCTGTGTTCATCGGTCGCCAGGCAGGCCACGAAGGACAGGTCCGGTCGGGACTCCAGCAGCGCCACCTGCTTTTCGACCTTGGCCGGTAGCCACTCGTCGTCGGAATCCAGGAAGGCGATGTACTTACCCCGGGCCTCCTGGATCGCGCGATTACGAGCGGCGGAAGCTCCCTGATTTTTCTGATAGTAGTAGCGGATGCGATCTTTAAACGGAGTTAGTGCGGCTTCAGTGTTATCTGTGGATCCGTCATCGACGACGATGATTTCCATATTGCGATAGGTTTGAGCGAATGCCGTTTTTAGCGCTCGTTCCACCACTTTCGCACGGTTATAGGTGGGAATCACCACGCTGACCAGCGGCGAATCATTGAGCTCGGTCCTCAACAGGCCTTCGGCGGCCTGCAAGGTATCCAGCGGCTGCGGATTGATCTGGGCGGAATTCGCCTGGTCGGAAGCGCAAGGGATGCGGGTGTGCGTAAACGACATGAAAGTGCCCCGAAATCGTGGATGAACGCGTTTGCAAAAACATCGCAGTGCAATCGTTCAATCGCAAAACATATGCCGTACATAGCATAGCTCACGCTCAATGGGCTGGTTGGCTTCATTTTCCAAGGCGTTTATGAAAGATCGAAGCCGCGCGAGCGTGTGCTGACTTGCAAAGCTTGTGGCGTTTCAGCAGCAGCATGTTGCGAAATTACCTCATGAAATGAAGCGGCATTCAATTCACGGGATTGAGATCCAGGCGAGTCCGAATCTCGGTGACGACGGCCGCGATCGACTGGCTGCCGTCAACCGCGAATCCCTCGTCGGGACTCAGTGGATGCCAATCGGCCAACTGGCTGTCGAGCATGGAGGCGGGAAAGAAATGTCCCTGACGTTGTGCGAGCCGGTTGTGAAGGATGGCCGCTTCGACCTGCAGTGCCAAGAATTTCCAGATGGCATTACCTTCTCCCAAAAAATGGCGGAGTTCCGGCTTCAAGGCGGAGCAGGCCAGAATCACGAGTGATTTGGTACTGGCATCGACCGCAGCTCTCCGAACACGTTCCAGCCACGGGTGACGCTGTTCATCATTGAGCGGATGCCCGGCGTGCATCAGGGCCTTGGCTTCAGGGGTGTGAAAGTCATCAGCATCCAGAAACGCGGCGTGCAGCTCGGCCGCAAGTTGTTTTCCGACCACCGTCTTTCCACAACCCGATGGTCCCACCAGCACCACCACCGTTCCAGATTGGGTCATGCGACATTCTTTCGTCATTCGGATTTCGTCGTTCGTCATTTCCTCAACACCGCTTCCGTTCTGGTGTCCCGTGGCCGCGATCGTTAAGATTCAATTTGCCGACGCACCAGGTGTCGAGCAATTGAATTCCCGGTTTGAACGCAGGATGCAGGTTCAGTTTCGATGATTTGCGTCAGTCTCGGCCGTACCCGGCACAAAATGATGATTGCCGAGCACCAATCGCTGGCTCAGCGTGGTGCCGAATTGGTGGAATTACGGCTCGATTTCTTATCGCACTTGCCCGACTTGACCCGCCTGCTCAAAGAGCGGCCAACGCCCGTTATTGTGACGTGTCGCCGGAGCCAGGACAAAGGACTGTGGAAGGGGGGCGAGGACCAGCGTCAGACTCTCCTGCGAGCTGCCATTATCTCCGAAGTCGAATATGTGGACTTGGAAGAGGACACTGCACGCAAGATTCCGCGCTATGGCAAGACCAAACGGATCGTCAGTCATCACGACTTCGAGGAAACTCCTCGCGATCTGGAAGCCATCCACGCCCGGCTGTGCAAACTTGATCCGGATGTCGTCAAGATTGTGACGATGGCTCATACACCCGCCGATTCTGTGCGGATGCTCAAGTTGGTTAAGGAGGCGAAGGTCCCGACCGTGGGCTTTTGCATGGGAGAATTCGGTGGGTTCAGCCGTATTCTCTGCGGCAAGTATGGGGCTCCGTTCAGCTATGCCACGTTCAAAAAAGAACGCCAGATGGCCCCCGGACAATTTACGTTCGAGGAGATGCAGCGGATCTTTCGCTATGACCAGATTGGACCCGAAACCGAAGTCTTCGGTGTCTTGGGTGATCCTGTCGGGCACAGCCTGAGTCCCCTCATCCATAATGCCGCGTTCAAGTCGCTGGGAATGAACAAGGTGTATGTTCCGTTTCGTGTTCCCCGCGATCAGTTAGTCTTCACCCTGGACCAATTCAAGTGGCTCGGTGTGAAAGGCTACAGCGTGACGATTCCGCATAAAGAAGCGGTGGTCTCGCAGGCTCAGAATTTCGATGGGCCGGTCGAACAGATCGGTGCGGCCAATACGCTGTATCAAGACGCCGATCGGCAGTGGTGGGCGTCGAACAGCGACTATGACGCGGCGCTGCAAAGCCTGGCCTTAGCCGGCGTGGACGAGAACGGAAAGGTGCCGACACCGGAAGAATTCCTGACGGGCAAAAAAGTCCTCGTCCTCGGTTGTGGCGGAGTGGCCCGCGCCGTCGGGATGGGGGTTATCAACTGCGGTGGCGCGTTGACTCTGACTAACCGCACGCACGCGCGGGCGGTGGAACTCGCCAAGCATTTGGGATGTCAGCAAGTCACTTGGGAGAATCGCGGGTCACAATACGCCGACGTGTTGATCAACTGCACGTCGGTGGGGATGCACCCGGGAGTCAACGAATCGCCGTTTGCCGAGAACTGGCTGCGCGAAGGGATGGTCGTGTTCGATACGATTTACAATCCCGAACAGACGCTGTTCCTGAAGCAGGCCAAGCAGCGCGGCTGTAAGACGGTGTCGGGGGTCGAGATGTTCGTCCGGCAAGCCGCAGTGCAATTCCAGAAGTTCACCGGGCAGCCGGCCCCGTTGGAGATCATGCAACGGAAACTGCGACGGGTGATTTCTGCCGTGACGGTGAAGGATGAAGATGATGAGCAGCCTGGAACGCAGGTTGCCAAGACGTAAGAGTTGAGATGAACTGACTGATTAATTCATAACCAATTGTTACTTGTCACCGACCTAGAGAGTCGGACTACGATGGGCTGACATGACCGCCTGGTTGTCACAGTTTTTTATTCACCCTGCGTTCGTGCTGCCTGGTCTCGGACTGGTGGCGTTGCCGGTGATCATTCATTTGATCAACCGCATGCGTTACCGCCGCGTCCGATTTGCCGCGATGGAATTTCTGCTGCAAAGCCAGCAGAAGAATCGTCGCAAGCTGCTGCTCGAGCAACTGCTGTTGCTTCTGTTGCGAATGGCGGCCGTTGCTTTGCTGGTCGCTCTGATTGCTCGGCCGTTCTTCGACCCCAGCCAGTTGCTGGTGCTCCAAGGTGAAAAGACCCATCACGTCGTGCTGATCGATGACAGCGGCTCAATGGACGATCACTGGGCCGAGACCTCCGGATTTCAATCGGCGCTGGAAGCCGTGCGGAAAATCGCTCAGCAAGGAGCCCGGCAGGCAGGGACTCAGAATCTATCGCTGCTACTGTTGTCCCAACCCGATCAGCCATTATTGACCCAAGCCAGTCTCGATCCGACGCTGATCAATGAACTGGAAACGAAGCTCGACAATCTGAAGTGCTCGCATCGCAGTCTGGATTTGATCGCCGGTTTGCAAATTGCCGGTCAGCAGTTAAAGAATCCTGCGGCCGCCAAGCATCTGCATGTGATCAGCGATTTCCGCAGTCGTGACTGGGGTCCGGAATCGGCCCTGGCAGTCGCCTTGCGGGATCTCGACAAGTCGGGGATCGATGTGAACCTGGTGCGGTCCGTTCCGACCCGGCACGGCAATCTGGCCGTGACCGATCTGGTCAGTACGGTCAATCTGGCGGCAGCCAATGTGCCGTTGCGGCTGCGAACCCGCATCAAGAATTTTGGCGATCAAGTTGCGAAGAACGTGCGGCTGTCGGTGCTGCAGGATGGGCAGAAGCTGCCGCTTAGCGTGGCCGTGGATGAGCTCGAAGCGGGCGCGGAAGTGACTCGAGAATTTGATATCGTCAGCAACACGCCTGGCAAGCATGAAATTCATGTGGCCCTGCCCGCAGATGCTCTGGAAGCCGACAACGTTCGCTACTTGACGGTTGACATCGCTCCGACAAATCCCGTGTTAATCATCTCGGGAAATCTCGCGGATGGTGAGGCCCTCTATCTGCAAGACGCCCTGGCTCCGACCGCGGGGTTAACCGGTTTCGCCCCGGTGATTGAGAACGTGGAGTTCCTCCGTCGACAGCCGCTGCAGGCCTTCGGCACGATCTACATGCTGGATGTCGCCGAGGTTCCCGCCGATGCCTTGCGGGTGTTGAAGGATTACGTCGCGGCTGGAGGGGGCCTGGTGTGGTTCCTGGGCCCGCAAGTGCGGCCGGCGTTTTATACGGAGAAGCTTTACGAAGCCGGCAAGGGAATTTTCCCGGCCCCGTTGAGCACCGTCAATGAATTGACCGTTGATGTGACGAATCCCGCTCCTGACCTGAGTTTTGAAAATCATCCGATCTTTCGAGCCTTTCAGGGGCAGGACAATCCCTTCGTCGAGAACGTGCGGATTAGCCAATATGTTGGGACGCCGAAGGATTGGTCGCCTTCCGCGAATGTCAGAATTATCAGTCGCTTCCGCAACAAAGCACCTGCCTTTCTGGAGCACGCTTATGGCAAGGGCCGCATCATTACGTGCCTGACGACCTGTGGCGTCCGCTGGACCGATTGGCCACGCAACCCGAGTTACGTGTTGCTCCAGTTGGAGCTTGAACAATACGTCGCTCGCAATGTGGGAACGACGTCGCAGCGGCTGGTGGGTGAACCGATCGAGATCGTGCTCGATCCGGCGATCTATCGTAGTCAATTGGAGATCCGCCCACCCGACGCCACGGGCATCGTGAGGCTCACCGCGGTCGTTCCCAAACCGGCGAATGGTGCTCAGCCAGCTCCCGGTGCCGAGACGCGGCTCGTCGAGATCTATCGCGACACCGGATCGCCGGGTATCTACAACGTCGTACGATTCAAACAAGACGAGAGTACCGATCCGATATTGCTCGCCTACAACGTACCGGTTGAAGAAAGCGAGCTGGAATTGGCTTCGACGGAGGAAATTCGTCGACGGCTGGGCAGCGGTACTCAGATTCGGATTCAGGAATTCGGCAACTTTGATTGGATCCAGGGTCGGCAGGCGGGACAGGAAGTTCGCGATTTCTTGTTGCTGATCATCCTGGCTGTCTTGCTGGGAGAACAGTGGCTGGCCATGCGACTCAGTTTTCATCCTTCCACCCGCCCGCCAGCGGCCCCGGCACGACCCGGCGGACTAGGCATCGTCTCGCGTCCCAAACCCACATCGGCGGTCGTTCAGGACAGTCGCCAGCAACCCGTAACACGAGGGCAGGCCTGATGTTTTCCCATAGCCTGCTCATGCCCTTGCTGGCCGCGGATGCCGATGCTGTCGCCGGAACGCGCATTGCCTGGGAGTTCGGCCGCGAAGGCTGGCAAGGTCTGGCGATCGGAGCGGTGGCCTTGGTCCTGCTGGTCGGCTGGGGCTATCGCCGCGACACCCAAGGGCTCCATTGGTTCTGGCGCCTGTTCCTGTTGCTCATGCGACTGTGTGTTCTGGCAACTCTCGGCGTGGTGGCCTTGGATCCACAAGAACGGACTGAGACTTCCCAGGTGCGACCATCGCGCGTGGCCCTGTTGCTCGATACGTCGGTCTCGATGAGTTTCCCTGAGAAGACTCCGAAATCAACCGCTCCCGTGACTGCCGAGGCCGAGCGGACGCGGACGGCGGCCCTGATCAATCTACTGCAGAAGACCAAGTTGCTCGAAGAGCTGCGACGGACGCATGACGTCGGTGTCTATAGCTTTGATTCGAAGCTGCGCTACATCCAGAATTTTTCCAAGCGAACGGCGGCCCCGGCTGGCGCTCAACCGGCGTCCCCTGCCCCGCAGGCCGCGACCACAGTGGAACCGGCGGTCGATTGGGCGGCTGCGTTGCATCCACAGGGGACCGAAACGCGTCTCGGTGAAGCGTTGCTGCAGTTGATTCGCGATGTCTCCGGCGAGACGTTGTCGGGGATCGCCATTGTCACCGATGGGCAGAGTAATGCCGGTGTGGAAGTCGCCTCGGCTCGAGATGCCGCGGCTGCGGCGAAGGTGAAGCTGATTCCGGTCGGTATTGGCGGGACCGAACGGCCAGTCAACGTTCAAATTGCCAGTACTCAAGCACCGACCCACGTGCATAAAGGGGACGGATTCTCGATCACGGCATTCGTTCAAGGTCAGGGCTTGGCCGGGAAAAGCGTCCAAGTTGAGCTGCTGAGCAAGATGGAAGTCGACCAGGGGCAGATGACTGTCACTCAGACGAAGGACGTGACGCTCCTGGAAGACGGAGTTCCTGCGACCGTGGTGTTCGATTATCAACCTCCCGAAGCGGGGCGGCGGATGTTCAATATCCGGGTTAAGCCCGGAGTTGGAGTCCGGGAATTGACTCAGGACGATAACGAGAAGGCTCTGCCGCCCGTTGAAATCACCGAACGCAAAACCAAAGTCCTGCTGGTCTCCGGCGGGCCGATGCGCGATTATCAGTTCACTCGCAATCTGTTGTTTCGAGATTCCAGTATCGAACTGGATGTCTGGCTGCAGACCGGTCGCTCGGGGATCAGTCAGGAAGCTTCGAAACTCCTCTTTGATTTTCCAGCGACTGAAGCCGAACTCTTCCAATACGACGTCATCGTCGGCTTTGATCCCGACTGGAAACAAGTCCCCGTCGCGGGTCGTGAGGCTCTCAGCAAATGGGTCTTTCAACATGCCGGTGGTTTGGTCTTGATTGCGGGTGACGTGTTTACGGCCGAACTGGCGACCGCAAATGCCGAGTATCAGGGGATTCGCACTCTTTATCCTGTCGTCCTGGGGACGGATCTGTTTGACTTCGAATTGCGAAACGAAGATTTCCAGCAACCCTGGCCCTTCGAATTCACTCGTGCGGGTGTGGAAGCCGAGTTCCTGCAGATCGATGAGACTCCTGCGGCCTCGGCCCAGGTCTGGAAGCAATTCGCCGGTGTCTACCGCTGTTACCCGACCACCAAGGCCAAGGATGGAGCGACAGTCTATGCCTACTTCTCCGACCGGCGCGCCGCGAACGAAAACGGCAAGCCGATTCTGTTGGCGGGGCAGTTCTTCGGCGCGGGACGCGTGCTCTATCTGGGCAGTCCGGAACTATGGCGGTTGCGAGCCGTCGATGAGAAATACTTCGAGCGCTACTGGATCAAGGCGATTCGTGAAGTGGGCCAGGGGCGACTGCTCCGCGGAACAAATCGTGGAATCATGCTGTTAGAACGGCAAACGTATTCGCTGGGTGCGACCGTGCAGATTCGAGCCAACCTGCTAGATCAGCAGTTCAAAGAACTCGTCGCACCCCATGTGGACCTGGAAGTCGTTGATCCGCGTGGCAAGCGATTGGTCCCAGCGCTGCAACTGCAGGCCGACAAGACGCGAGCCGGACAATTTCAGGGAACGATTACGGCGAACTTGCCCGGACGGTACCGTCTGGAGTTGCCGATCCCGGACTCGAACGAACAAGTCATCCAATATGTGCAGGTCGAAGTCCCCAAGCTCGAGTTCGTCAAACCGGAGCAAGATGCGGCCCAATTGCAGCGTTTAGCGACCACCGAGTTGGGTGGGAAATATCTGCCATTCGAGTCTGCGGAAAAAGATTTGGGGGGCCTGCTGCCCGATCGCAGCACCACCAAGATTCAGTTTGACGTCCCGCGAGCCTTATGGGACCGCCAGTGGGTCTTGTATTTGCTGATTGGGTTATTGAGCCTGGAATGGTTGACGAGGAAGTTATTGAAATTGGCGTGAGGCTTATGGCCCTACTCTATGAGTCGGGTGAAAAGAAATCCCGACTCAGAGAGTAGGGCTGCGTCAAATACAACTAGGCGAGAATCGCGAAAGTGCTTTAGTGAGGCGACGGAATTGCTTCGTGTTTTGGCACCCTTGCATGGTAAACTGGCAAGTTGCCGCCTGACTTTCACGGAAAACTGGATACGAGCCCGCGAAATTTATCGCAAATTCGCATACGATAAGAGTAACGAATCAATACAAACCAATGTGTTGACGTCGATCAGAGAAATATGCCTGAAAACAAACTACCTCCTGAACTGACCGATTTGCTGGCCCGCTTGCGGTCTCGCATCCAGCGTTATGTGTTGCTGGAGGGAACTGCCTCAGTGCTGGTCGTGTTAGGTATTCTGTTCTGGCTGAGCCTGGGTTTGGACTGGTCGTACTTCTTCTTACAACGTGCGGAACTTCCCCGTTGGATCCGATTTGTGATCGAAGTCGCCGGGATCTGTACGTGCCTGGCGTTGTTCGCGGGGTGGGTGGCGCTGCGGTGGTTGCGCCATTTCCGGCAGCGAGCGCTGGCCTTGGTTTTGGAGCGGCGCTTTCCTGAATTGAACGACCGGTTGATCACGGCTATTGAGCTAACCGGCGAGCAGCAAGTCCAGCAGCCGATGCTCACGCAAGCGATGTTGGCGCGCACGATCGACGAAGTTCGGGAAGCGTCGAGTCATCTTGATCTGGGAACCGTATTCGACAAGCGGCCGTTAATGCGGGCGGGAATATCTGCCTCCTGCTTGGGTGTATCAGTGCTCGCTTTTGCCATCTGCTTTTCAGATGTATTTGGTTTGTGGTTTCGCCGCAACGTCTTGTTGGCCAATGAATCCTGGAAACGCGAAACCGCGATCCAACTGGTGGTTCTGGCCGAACCTGGCGAACGCGTCATCGAGTTCAAGAACGGCGTCTACAAACATCCGCGCGGCAGCGATCTGACCTTACAGGCCTCGGTCCTGCCGACGATGAA
>JAQGHS010000970.1 GCA_028291605.1 Planctomycetaceae bacterium
CGAAGAATCCGGGGGCTTACGCCGCCCGGTTCGCCTGGTTCAATGAGTAGGTGCTCTCTCGAGGATACAACGTTGATGACAGACCACATTACCTTAAATCGCCGCTGCTTCTTGAACCAGTCCGCAACTGGTTTGGGATCCGTCGCGCTGGCAAGTCTGCTCCAGCCCGAGTTATTTGCCGACGAGAACTCAGTATCGCCGAAGTCCGCCGGAGTCTCTGGACTGCCGCACTTTCCTCCGAAGATCAAACGGGTGATTTATCTCTATATGTCCGGAGGGCCGTCTCAGTTTGAGACGTTTGATTTCAAGCCCAAGCTGGCGGCGATGGATGGTCAGGCGATGCCGGAATCGATCACGCAAGGGCAGCCGATTGCTCAGTTGCAGGGGCAACAACTGAAGTGCCTGGGTCCGCAGACGAAGTTTCAGAAGTATGGCCAGTCGGGCCAGGAGGTCAGCGATTTTTTACCGTGGACGGCCAAGGTGGCCGACGACATCGCCATCATTCGTTCGATGACGACCGATCAAATCAACCATGATCCCGCTCACACGGTCATGAACACGGGCACGTCGATTTCCGGTCGGCCGAGTATGGGGGCTTGGACCTTGTACGGACTCGGGAGTGAAGCGGAAGACTTGCCGGGATTTATCGTGTTGACGAGCGAAGGAGGGCGCAATCCGCAGCCTATTTCATCGCGGCAATGGCATAGCGGTTTCCTGCCCGGGCGGCACCAGGGAGTTCTGTTCTATTCGAAGGGGGATGCCGTTCATTATTTGCGGAATCCCGATGGCATTACCGATGCGCGACAGCGTCGCGTGATCGATGCTGTTCGCGAGCTGAATTCCATCCAGAATGAAGTGGTCCATAATCCTGACGTGGAGGCTCGGATTGCGTCGTACGAAATGGCGTTTCGAATGCAGACCAGCGTCCCCGAGTTGACCGATCTGTCGGGCGAGCCTCAGCACGTGCTGGATATGTATGGTGCTAAGGGGGCGGATGGGAGTTTTGGGGCGAACTGCCTGCTGGCTCGGCGGATGGCGGAACGCGGTGTCCGCTTCATTCAGCTCTACCATCGCGATTGGGACCATCACGGCGATCTGGTCCCGTATATGAATACCTGCTGCAGTCACACGGACAAGCCGACGTGGGCCCTGATCAATGACCTGAAGCAGCGCGACATGCTAAAGGATACGCTGATCATCTGGGGTGGTGAGTTCGGTCGGACGCCGATGTTTCAGGGCAAGGGGAAGCTGCCGGGACGCGATCATCACATCAAGGGATTTTCGATGTGGATGTGCGGCGGCGGAATCAAGGGAGGCATCACGCACGGGGCGACCGACGAATTCGGCTACAATGCCGTCGAGCAGGTCTGCCATGTGCGCGACGTCCACGCAACGCTGCTGCACCTGTTCGGCATCGATCATCACCGCTTTACGTTCAAGCACCAGGGCTTGGATTTCAAGCTGACCGGTGTCGTGCCGGCCAAGGTTATTCAGCCCATTCTGGCATGAATTTCTGCAACCGAATTCGCCCGACACGCTTCCGACGGATTTGTGACTTCGGAAACGTTTGAGTCCCATCGCAATATTTCGATTTGAGATTTTCAGACAGATCTTTGTCGATTTCTGTTTTGTCATTCGACGAATGGGTAGCGGCAGAGAATTTTGTCTTTGAAATCTCCTCGAATGAAAGAAAAGTCATGTCAATCCAATTGATTACGCCCTTCTTGTGGTTCGATCACCAGGCGGAAGACGCGGCGAATTTTTACGCCTCGATTTTTCCGAACTCGAAAGTGACCAAGGTGGTCCGCTATGGAGCGGGTGGCCCCGGTCCGGTTGGGTCGGCGATGACGGTTGCGTTCGAACTCTCGGGGCTGCCGTTTGTCGCCCTGAATGGCGGACCTCATTACAAGTTTACGGAAGCGGTCTCGTTTGTCGTCAATTGTCAGACGCAAGATGAAGTGGATACGTACTGGGAAAAGCTCACCGCAGGCGGGACCGAAGTCCAATGTGGCTGGCTGAAGGACAAATTCGGTCTGTCATGGCAGATTGTTCCTAAGGCCATGCCCGAGCTGCTCGGCGATCCCGATCCCGTCAAGGCGGGGCGAGTCATGCAGGCGATGATGACGATGAAGAAAATTGACATCGCGGAACTCAAGCGCGCCCACGGCAATTCTTAACCGAGATTTCGCCGTCGCCACCATGGCCGTATTCATCGACCGGAGACAGAATTATCTCCAACAGGGCCATCACTTCAAATCGCCAGTTCCTTTTTCGAGGAGACAGCCATGAGCAAATCCACCCAACCGATTCCCCCCGGGCAAGAAAACCTGATCCCGCATCTGTGCTGCGATCCGTGCGGTGAGGCCATCGAGTTCTACAAGAAGGCGTTTGGAGCCCAGGAGCTCCACCGCATGCTGTCGCCGGACGGAAAAAAGATCATGCATGCCGCGATGCGCTTCGGCAACAGCTTCGTGTTCCTCGCCGACGATTTTCCGGAATACTGCAATGGCAAATCGCAGTCCCCCAAGGCCCTGAAAGGGACCCCGGTGACTTTCCATCAGTATGTCGTGGATTGTGACGCCGCAATCCAACGCGCTCTAGACGCCGGGGCAACGGTCTTAATGCCGGCATATGACATGTTCTGGGGCGACCGCTACGGAGTCGTGACTGATCCGTTCGGCCATAACTGGGCCTTGGCGACGCACATTAAGGATCTGACGCCCGAAGAAATGCAGGCCGGCATGATGGAAATGATGAAGGGCGCGCCGGCACAGTAATCTGGATGCTCACAGAACAGAGGCCGGGTCTCATGTGAGGCCAGATCAAGCATGAGACCTGCTCCTTTGTGCCTTGTCTTAGATCAAAGATCTCAGCGACGGTCGTTCGCGGCTGGTCGGCTGACGCCATTGTGATTAGCCGGATCAACGCTATGTTCGCAACAACCGTCAACGTGCTGAAGCGCGGTGGGATTGGATTCGTAGCAGGTTTTATCTGTGCGATCATGGTGTTGGTGTTCGTAGATTGGTTGCCCCCTCATAGGGATCTGAGCCAGCCCGGACTGGAACAGCAAGCTCGATCCTTGTGGCTGGCAACGGCGATCGCCTCGGGTGTGGCCATCTTCGCGATGTTCGCACCGACCATACGAGTCTCGCAATTCTGGCTGTGGTTCGCGGTTGTATTCGGCGGTATCGCAGTGATTCCCGTTGGGCAGTTTCCCGATGGAACTTTGGTGCCGTTCGGCACGTACTACGTCAACCTGGGATTCCAGTCGGAAAAAGCTCGGATTCTCGGCATCAACATTTCCGCAGCGTTGGTGATTGCGGCAATCATTCATTGGACTCGACTGTTCTTTCGGAAAGGCCGGTCGTTCCGTCAACCAGATGGTCTCGACGGCTAGCGACGATGCGACGGCCGCTGCGGCCAATGCCGTCAACTTCGTCAGCGAAGAACCGAGACACTACGGTCCCTGTTACAATTCTGCTACTGAGCGTCGGTACGCCCCAACTTCGCGAAGTTCCGTTATTCCATAGACGAGGTTTTTCACATCGCGACTCGTTATAGTCAGGTGCCCGCCGTCAATTACTGACGCCACTGACATTGATCTGCCGCCTGTGAAACTGTTGAGACTTGCATGCTGCCCCTCGAATTGCCGACGTTGCAAAACTGGAGTTGTCACAATTGTGGAGGGTGCTGTAAGCAACATGCCATCGAATTGAGTCGCGAGGAATTCGAACGCATCGTCAAGCAGGGCTGGCGCGGTCTGCCGGGTTTTGAAGTCGGGCAGCCTATCTTTGTCTGGAGTTCGGGTCCGGTCTGGAATCGTCGCTATCGGCTCGCCAACCGCGAGGATGGGGCATGCGTCTTTCTCGATGACAAGGGGCTGTGCCGCATTCACAGCAAGTTCGGGGAAGCGGCCAAGCCGCTGGCCTGTCGCATCTATCCTTATGCTCTGCATCCTGCGGGGAAATCGGTGACTGTTAGCTTGCGGTTCAGTTGTCCCTCAGTCGTTGCCAACAAGGGACGCCGGCTGGTGGATTCGCAACGGGATTTGCGAGAAATCGAACGACTGGTCGTACCTGACGACGCGGATCAGACTCCCCCCCCCGAACTGACGTCTCGCGAGACGCTCGACTGGAAAGAGACCCGCCTGTTTGTGGCGGCCCTGGATGAAGCGTTTGCGACTCCGCAGGGGACGTTTCTCGTTCGCCTGTTGCGGGCTCTCTTCTGGGTCAATCTGGTTGGTCAATCGAAATTTGACAAGATACGTGGAGACCGTCTTCCGGAATACCTGGACATCATCACGTCCGCCGCTGAGCCCGAAGTTCCCACTGATCTCACGACGGTGCGCGAGCCATCGCGCGTGGGGCGGCTGAGTTTCCGACTGCTCGCCGGCCAGTACGCTCGTAAGGACACCGCTGTCGAAGCCCGGGCCGGCTGGGGTGGCCGGTGGCGATTGTTGAAGGCGGCGATTCGACTGTCGCGCGGCCGGGGCAAGGTTCCCGCGTTGCAGCCCATTTTCCGGGAAGTGCCGTTTGCCCAGCTTGAACAATCATTCGGAGGTTTGCCGGTCGGAGCCGAAGAGTTGTTTACTCGCTATTTCCGCGTGAAAATTCAGGGGCTGCACTTCTTTGGTCCCGCGTACTATGACGTCCCGTTCGTCGAGGGATTTCAAAGTTTGGCGCTGATTGTGCCTTCGATCCTGTGGATTGCACGGTGGATTGCGGCGAGTGCCGATCGCCAATCGCTGACGTTGGAAGATCTGCAACAGGCGGTGACTATTGCCGATCACCATCACGGGTATTCGCCGTTGTGGGGCGAATATAGTTTTCGTTCGCGAGTCCGAACACTTGCCCGTTTGGGGGATATTGACCGATTGATTGCCTGGTATAGCCGGTGATGATAGTCGGTGATCGCTCCGCGATCGCACGCATTCGCAGTAGCCGGGTTGAATGAACGCGGACCTCCAGAAATTACTCGACCTCGCTACTGCGAATGCGTTGCGATCGCGGAGCGATCACCGACTATCTTTGCGACCTGCGGTCGTTGCTGTCATAATAGAGGTATTGAGAGATCTGAAGTCGGTCTTGTGTCAGAGAGGATTTGTCTGTGTGTAATGTGTCGGATGATCAAAGCGTGCAAGTGTCGTTGGGACAGCGCAGCTACCAAATTGTGATTGCCAGTCAGCAGTTGGATCAAATCGCCGAAGCCATGAACAGTTGGCTGGTACGGCGAGGCTACCCGCGTCAGGGGCGGGCGGCGGTGATTATTACCGATCGCAATGTGCTGGAATCGCACGCGGCGATTGTCTCCTTGAGTCTCCGCTCTGCTGGTTGGCGGTGCCACACGGTGGGGATGGATCCCGGCGAGCAGACCAAGACGCTCGCTGCAGCCAGTCACATTTATGATGTCCTCGTGGACCTGAAGGCCGATCGCCAGACCGTGATTGTGGCTGTCGGCGGTGGAGTCATGGGCGATCTGGCCGGCTTTGTGGCCTCGACCTACAACCGTGGTCTGCCGTTCGTGCAAGTTCCCACGTCATTGCTGGCGCAGGTTGATAGTTCGGTCGGGGGCAAGGTGGGGATCAATCATCCCAAAGGCAAAAACCTGATCGGTGCGTTTCACCAGCCGATCGGCGTGTATCTGGATACCTCCGTCCTGAAGACGTTGCCGGATCGAGAATACCGTGGAGGACTGGCTGAAGTCGTCAAATACGGAGTGATCCTCGACCCCGTGTTTTTTGAGTATCTCGAACAGCATGTGGCTGACCTCAATGCGCGCGAGGGGAACGCTTTGCGGCACATCGTCGCACGCAGTTGCCGCCTGAAGGCAGACATCGTCGAAAAGGACGAATTCGAACTGACGGGCGTACGTGCCGTTTTGAACTACGGCCACACGTTTGCTCACGCGTTCGAAGCCTTATGCGGATACGGTGAACTGTCGCATGGTGAAGCTGTCTCGATTGGCATGTTGTATGCCAGTCGGCTGGCGGAACGCCTGGGACGCATTGATGCCGAACTGACCGCACGTCAGAAACGCTTGCTGGAAGCACTGCATATCCCCACGACGCTGCCAGCGTCGAGTCGGCTGAATCCCGATGAGGTCATCGATCGGATGCGACTCGATAAAAAGGCTGTTGGAGGACAATTGCGATTTGTGTTGCCGACACGCCTGGGACATGTCGAAACGGTGACCGATGCCCCCGAATCAGAAGTCCGGGCCGTGTTGGAAGAACTGAGTTCGGCGCCGTAGTCCGACGTCCCGTAGCCGACGCTGTTAGCGTCTGCCACGGGGCGAAGTCGCTATGTGATTCCGCTCGAACCCACGGCTTTTGGCGCTGCTTCCGCCGCTGTGGGTATCGGTTCCGCCGGCGGTTTCGGCACGCGACATTCAATTGGATACCAGTCGTCAACCAATTCGGAGGGGTTGGCCTTCTGGTGCAATCGCAATTCGTCGATCAGCCATTCTCGCTGTAGTTGAACCTGCTTTTCAAACTCACCCAGAACGTCGAGAGCTTTGTCCCGTGAGGTGACCAGACCGATGATCAAGTACTGGCCAATGGCCAGCCCATAGCAGACCCAGCCAATCACGCCGGGGAAGATGGCGGTCATGATGGCGAAGACTTGCGACGATCGATCCAGGTGCTTGCACACCATCCCCTTGAAGATCCAGGCCGCTTGCCGCCGCCAGGCCTTCCAGCCCTTGTCCTTGACTGGTTTCAAAGGAGGCGGGTTGGCGTGAATGATCGTGAACAGAGCCTGGTCGGGCATCAATTCGGTCACACCGACTGCCAGCATCAAACGGCCGGCCAGAATCAATGGATTCTTGATGAGGTCGGTGTCCTGGGGATCATGGGCGATCCAGTCGAAGAGAAACGACTCCATATTGCTGGTCGCCGCCAGCAGGATCAATGAGCCCTTGAACCATTGTTCGAGGTCCTTCTCAAGTTCGACGTCCATGTCTCGGAGACGGATAATATGACGCAGGAACATGCGGAACAGCGGGATGGCGATCATACCCAGCAAGAAGCGCATCAGCGGCTTCATGAAGGGCAGATGCATCAATAACCGCAGGACCGAACCCATAACGTATCACCCTAATTGTGCCGTCGGCCTGCGAAATCCATTCTGTTGACCATGCTGGAAACGCTCGAGCGACCCGCGAGTTAGTGTAGCGGACAACCGAGGGGAACGTACAAGGTGGAAGTTGGGATCAAACGGAAACGTGGTGTCACGAACCTACGTAGCGCGACTTTCCAGAATCGAGCGAACTTTGCGGATCAACGATTCACAAATTCGCATAGACGACAGCGGGTCAGTCTTTATAGTCGCTAGGCTTGCTGGAATTTGCCCGACTCTGGAGAGTCAGGCTACGGCCTGGCAGCGTCGGCCACGGTGCTACGGACGCGAAGCCGTCACGACGGGGGACGAGTCGGGTGAGGAGACTCGCGCCAGCCGGACGATCAGCATGCGTTGCACGCCGTCCTGGCCTTCTGGTCCGGTGAAAAAGCGATGGCCCATCGTGTCAGGAAGATCGGGGCGTCCGGTGACCAGGGCCATATCGCCCGTGTTGAGGATCAGCGTGAAGCGTTGGGCGTACAACTTTTCAATGTTCGCTTGCGACTTCAATTCCCATTGATCCGTGCTGGCCGTCGGCCGCAATTGCTCGAGACCGTGGTGGATTTCCGGGACAAATTCCAACCGGGCCCAGCCAGGTTGTTCGCGACGTACCGACACGCGATACAGGCACCGGGCGCCATGGAATGTGCGAACCTCCGGATCCCGGGCATTTTGTGAGGCGAACTGTTTGAAACCGAACGATTCGTACGGAACGTCATTCAGCTGAATCTGAGTTTCGCTGCCCGAGGTGACAAAGAGTCGGTTTCCCTGCAGTCGTTGATCCGACTCCAGAACGGCTGTGACTTCGCCTTCTTTCGGTTTGGCGCGAATCTCCAATAGTTGTTGCAGGGCAGCCGGGGGATGCGATCCGGCGTTTCCAATTCGAAACCCGTTCCGAGCCAGGTCCCGTTGTTCCTGAGCCTCGAGATTGTTGAGGATCGTGTCGACTTCATTCCAGAGGACGTCACCCATTAAACGGTCGCCCGTGGGACGTTCGACGAACATGATCTCCAATTCAATGGAATCAGGAGGGACCTTAATGTTCGGCAGACCGTTTTCCGAATTCGCGACCTTGGCGGGATTCTGTGGAAAGACCTCGCAACCGACTAGAGCCAGCGCGCAATATCCCCAGCACAATAGCAGCAGCAACGAGCGCAGCGGCCGTGCTCTGTTCAAGAAATGCTCCTGCGTGTGATGGGGGAAATTTCAGAAATCGTTGGACAGACGACCGCATTCGTAAAACGCGGTCGCGTACGGATCGGCAATGCGGTGAGGCGTTGTCGAAAAATGGAAACAGTCTTGGTAATGACCTAAGCGCGGGAGTCTATGAGGGACCGCAGTTTCTGTCAATTCGTATCTGACTGTGGCTCGCGATGAAAGATTTGTGAAGGTGACGAAGTGGAGGATCTGGAATCCATTGGACACCAGAAGGAAAAGGCCTGAACGACAGATAGGGATTGAAAGGACATCGGATTTGCCGCTTGAACTGAGCCATGCCGACCGGTAATGTCATTTATTAGACGATTCAAACATCCACCATGTTGCGCAGACTTGGCAGAATGGTGAGTTCGGGTGATGTGAGGAACTGTTGGGCGGGCGTTCGCGTCCTATCGACGAATAGATCAGGCTTTGTCTGACGCTTCTTGCTCACTTGTCGTCGCAGGTCGCCATTTTCAGGCACCGCACGAGCCACATTGCTTCCATTTAATGAGATATTTAGAGATGTTGTACTCTGTGAAAATGTTCCTTTGCGGGATGCTGATGTGCCTAGCCGGGCTGACTTTGGCTCCGGAGCCATTGCTGGCACAGGCCAAGGCCAAACGCAGTAAAAAGGATGCGACTCCCCCGGGAGTTGCCGACTATCAGTCCAAAAACTTCATGGTGCGGACCGATTTGCCTCCCGACGAAGCCAAGGATTTGCTGAAACGTCTGGAAACGATGTTGGCGTTGATCGAAAAATACTTCGAGCACAAGCTGACCAGTCCGATTGGAATGTTTGTCGTCAAGGACATCAATGCCTGGCCCAAAGAAGCCGTTGATCAGCTTGATCCAGCCGGATTGCAGAGCGTCCAAAGCGGCGGCGGATTGACGATCGGGCAGACTCGTACTTCCAATGCGACGGGACAGGTCTTGGATGCAAAGGCTGTCGTTTACGCGGTTGCCGATCGCGGGACGCCACAGCATGAAGCCGTGCATGCCTACTGTATTCTTTCGTTCGGACGAACGGGGCCGACTTGGTACGCCGAAGGGATGGCTGAAATCGGTCAGTACTGGACTGACAAGGGATTAGGGGTGCATTGCCACGACATCGTGATGAAGTACCTGAAATCGCAGGAACCCAAAGAGCTGACCGAGATCGTCGATGTCGGCGATTCGACTGGCGACTCCTGGGAGAACTATGCCTGGCGCTGGGTGTTGTGTCACATGCTGGCCAACAATCCCAACTATGCTCCCCGCTTTAAACCATTGGGACTGGGCCTGCTGAATGGTAAGGATGTCACTTTCGAGACGGTCTACGGACCGATGGCCAAAGAGATCAACTTCGA
>JAQGHS010000983.1 GCA_028291605.1 Planctomycetaceae bacterium
TCCGCAATCCACTGCTTGGTGAGCGTCAGGGGCTTGCCATCGATGCCGCGGGGCGGACACAACGCCAGCCAGCGGCGGGCGATATCTTCGGGAGACCAGTTTTGAGCCTGCGGCAAGTTCAAACGCAGCAACACATGGAGGTGGTTGTCCATGATGGCAAAGCCACAGACATCAATGGCGAAGATCCCGGCGAGCTCCTGGAGTCGGGTCTCAATCCACTGCTTGCGATGGGAGTGCACATCACCGCACAGCAGCGCCCGCCGGACGCACCGCGAGATGCAGTGGTAAAACGGAGTCACCGTGGGATCCACCAGGAATTTGCGTGCCGTTGTCATGTGGATGTCTCATTCAGATGTATACGCACAAGAACCGCTGCCCTTAGAGCGGTAAATATATCATCGACGAGTTGAGTTGCTGTGTCAATAGATATGCCTGTCCTTTTATATTTGTATATTTGGGGAACCGTGCGACTCGAATGTGGATTGGACGTTTAGAGCGAGCTGGTGAGTTGAGGTTGGTCGACGCTGAGAGTTGGGAGTTCGCCGAAGCGGAGTTCGCCGCGGGCGAATGTGGCGACTACGTCGAGCCGCGACGCTCCGGGGGGCAGATGGAAGAGGAAGAGATCGGCTCGTGAACCGCGTTGCAGGCGGAACTGGGGTTGATTTAGTAGCCGAGCGGGAGTGCGGGAGGCCATGTCGATTGCGTCGCGGAGTGAGACTCCTGCCATGCGCATCACGCTGGCGACACACGTGTCGGTGCCGAGGCTCGATCCGGCCAGCAATTGCTGTTGGCCGGCCACGACGATGCGGCCGTCTGGTAGTAGCTCGAATCGCCCCGAGCCGAGTTCGTAGACTCCGGGGGCACAACCGGCGAGTCCCGAGGCGTCACATGTCAGAATTGTGTGATATGGGGTTTTCGTACGCACGATCGAGTTCACCAGCGTCGCCGGCAGATGATGTCCGTCTGTGATGATGCTCGCATACAATCGCGGTTCGCCCAGTTGTTCCCAGATGTAATTCGGATGCCGTCGCATCGTGCCGTGGGCGCCATTTCCCAAGTGAGTACTTAAGGTGGCGCCGGCGTCGACTGCTGCTTGAATCTGATCGCGCGTGGCTGCGGTATGTCCGATGGCGATGGTGATTCCAGCGGCCACGGCGCGCTTGATGAAATCGATTGCCGTTTCGGATTCCGGAGCAAGGGTGACCAGCTTGATGCGGCCCCCGGCGATGTCCTGCAGCTTGGAAAATTCGTCCCAATCGGCTGGCCGGACATGTTCGAGAGGATGGGCGCCACGCGGGCCGTCTTCGGCGCTGATGTAGGGTCCTTCCAGGTGAAAGCCGGGTACCATGTCGCTGGCCCAGCGATGTTGTTCACAGGCCTGCCTTAATGCAGCGAATCCTGCGGCAAAAGCCTGATGGCTGGCCGTGATCAAGGTCGGATACAACCGCGTCACACCGTAGGCAAAGTAGGCCTGCAATGTCAGCAGCACTTGATCTCGGGTGAGCCCGGCGTTGCTATACCAGATGCCGCTGTGCCCGTTGATCTGCAGATCAAACAGCCCGGGGGCCACATACGGCCAGTCGGCAGTCGAGCCACGAGGCCAGACCGGCGAGACGTCTGCGATGCGCTCGTCCTGGATCGTAATGGCGCACGGCTCTCCTGTGTCATAGCGACGTCCGAGAACGATAGGCATGGTGGGCGTACCTTCCATCAGAAATGTTTTTAAGAGCTTCGCAGGAGGGGAGTGTTAGGGTTGCTTCACGGTCGTTTGCTGGCGGAGAATCGCGGGTTGCCTTGTGTTGTGAGCGGCGGAGCGTGTGGCTCGGGCGGCATGATTTTAGGTCGAAGTTGCAGAGATGCCAATTGGCACCCTCGAATTGTTAATTCGATTAGGCCGTTACCATTCCCCGAGTGTGACCTCAAATTCCAGGAATTCGTCTCCCCGATGGACTTCGAGATACACTATGTCGCCGCCCCGCTTTTCGGAGAGTAACGTGGTCAAGGCGATAAATCCCGGAACACGCAAGCCATCGAGGTGCGTAATTTCATCTTCCGCTCGCAGGCCGGCGCGGTCCGCTGGAGACTTGGGAACGACGGTGTGGATGATGCAAATATCTGGGATTGCACTTTGACTTTTGATGCCCAGATACGCGGAACTGCGTATGTCAATTCGCACTCCAGCGAGTTTCGCCCGGAGTTGGTCCTGTTCTTCGGCGGTGAGCGCGATGTCCTTCGTAATGGACAAGAACCGTAAGTCCGGCAATCGCTGCAGGTATTTCACGCCGCTCAGGCCGCCGGTCCATTTTTTGCCCAGGACAACGTGCGCGATATTCCCTTCCTCGTTGACGTCAGCTTCGACTTCCTTCTCCCCCTCTTCATCGAGCGTCATGGTGGCGATGATGTTGCCTCCCAGGCGTTTGACCGCCGTGATGGCGTGTCGGCGGCGCATGGGACCGAGGGTCGTTGACAGGGCCTGTTGGGTCCGGACGATCGCCACCGCGGGTCCGTTTTCACCCAGACCTTCCAGAGCTTCATCTGCCGCCATGGCAACTTCGGGGTCGGGTGATTCATACATCTGAGTCAGGACCTCGATCGCCCGGGCGGTCGCTTCCAGATTGGAACCACGAGCCGCGGCGGCCAGCGCGGTGATCCCGGCGGTCCCGCAGCGTCGCAGGTTTTTCATGGCTGCTTGACGTTCCGCGTAGATGTCGCTGTCCAGCTTCTGAACCCACTGTTGAACCTCAGTTGCAGTGGCGTTCAGTGCGGGCTGTGCTTTGGCTGCTGGCTTTTTTTCTTTGACCTTTTTCTCGTCGGGCTTTTCTTCTACGGGTTTTTCGTCAGCGGCCTTTTCTGCTTTGGGCTTCTTTTCAACGGGCGTTGCTGTGGATGGAGTCTCTTCTGAGGCCGTTGCCGAAACGCCGACCAACAGGATGCAGAATAGCGACAACAGCCTTGTCAATTTGAAGGCGTACTGACGCCGGACTGACGCGGGATGAATCGGGGCGCAATTCGCGCGGCGATTTCGGCCGCGGAATGCGGAGAGACGATCAGTAGTTGGATGATTGTCGAGCCGGGGCATGATGGGCACTCGAGAGTCCGTTCCACAGGCAGACTACCGGCCGGGGCGGTTCACCTCGGTCCTGGCACGTCTAGTCTCATAAATTATCTGCAATACGACCAGTTTAGTCCACGCAAGATTGGAGATGAAATCGGTAATTCTCAGGATCTTCCGGATCTTGAGTTGTGGAAAATCGCGGCCACGGTCTCTAGAATCGGGCGGTTTGAGGCGAATCCGGAAGCGTTGTGTTCACGCTTCGCGAATGCCAACGGTCCTTCACTTGTGCGATGTCGCCGGTTGCGGCGCTCAGGGAGTGAAGCGGTCGATTTGTCCGAATTGCACGCCAAAGTAGGGATGCACTCATGGTTGATTCACGCTGGGTCTTGACTGATGTCGAAAAGGGTGTCTACTCCCCGGAGTTTCTGCTCTCGCCGAAGATGCCCGACAAATTCATGGATGCCGCGAAGTGGTTTCCCGGGAATACCGACTGGTCGGTCAGCAAACGGACTCTGCATGGCGGGGTCTCGGAAGGGGTGGATGTTGTCGAGATCGACAACGGAAAACTCAAGTTCAGCCTGCTGCCGACGCGTGGCATGGGACTGTGGCAAGGGAGTTACGCCGGCCTTGCCCTGGGCTGGAAATCACCGGTTGAGATGCCGGTGCATCCCGCGTTCGTTGATCAATCTGCTCGCGGAGGTCTGGGCTGGTTGATCGGGTACAACGAATGGATGGCTCGGTGTGGATTGGAATCGAACGGTGCTCCGGGAATGGACATCATCCCGAACAATCAAGGTGAACCCGTTTCGACGCCGCTCACTTTGCATGGCCGGATCGCGAACATTCCGGCTCACTTTGTCGAAGTCAGCGTCACCCCCGGAGCCACGGGTAAGCTGAGCGTCACAGGCATCGTTGATGAGTCGATGATGTTCGGGACACGATTCCGGTTGAAGTCAACGACGGAGACCGTTCCCGGTTCGAATTCACTGACGATCATCGACGAAGTCACCAATCTGCGTGGGCTGCCGGGTGAGTTAGAGTTGCTCTACCACACGAATTTCGGCACTCCGTTCCTGGACCAGGATGCGAAGCTGATTGCGCCGATTCTGGATGCGGCACCGCGCGATGCCCGGGCGGTGGAAGACGTGGCGACATGGGACACTTACCGCGGACCGACTGCCGGATACGTGGAACAATGCTATTTCTTCGATCTGGCGGCGAGGAAATCGGGCGACACCGTCGTGCTGCTGAAGAGCGGTCACGGCGAAAAGGGTGTCAGCCTGCGGTTCAACAAGCAGCAACTCCCGTGTTTTACTCAGTGGAAGAACACGTCGGCAGAAGCGGACGGCTATGTGACCGGTCTCGAGCCGGCGACGAACTATCCCAACTTGAAGTCGTTCGAACGGAAGCAAGGGCGCGTCATTGTTCTGGCGCCGGGGCAGACCTATACCACCCGGATGGAAATCCACGTTCACAACACGGCCGAGCAAGTGGCCCGCGTTGAGGAGGAGATCCGGGGCATTCAAGGGAGCCAGCCGCGGAAGATTCATCAGACACCGCAGGCGCGATATACGCCGCTGTAGGGTTCAGGTGGAAGGACGGGTCTCTTGGCCCGTCCGGCCCATCTGCGGTGCGCCATCTCTGGGAAAATGCGACGGCCGGGGCGGCCATCCTACGAGTTCATTTGGCCGGCTTGGCCTTGTTCTCGCCGGGCGTGATGATGTGATAGTCACCCCAGCCCCAGACTCCGCGATGCTGCCGTTTGGCGGCTTGAAAACGTTCATCATCTGCCGCGTCGCCGTAGGTGGGCCAGATGTCGAACAGGTATCGGGCCTGGTCGCCGAACTGGCCGAGTTGGTCATACGCGTCTCCGCAAATGACGTCGGTTACCTTGGGTTGAGCTGCGCAGAGGCGATCGCCGAACCAGTCGAGCAGTTCGCGGCTCTGTTCGACGACGATGACGCGCTCGACGGTGGTCTTTTCGCAAACTTTGCGAAGTAAATAACCCATGCCGAGACCGCCGATGATGACGGTCCCTTTCGCCATGGAAATTCCCTCGCGCAACGTGAAAACTTCCATCGGGGTGAGGCTCATCCAGACGGCAAGGGTCCGGCCGTCAAGCAGTACGGGGATCACGACATCCTGATCCCAGCAGACGACACCCGTCTTACGGTTTTGCAGCAGTGGAATCCCCTGCCCTCTTTTCCACAACCGGTTCATGTAGGCGAATTCGCCGCCGGGGCTTTTCAGCAGCAGGTTGTCCGGAGTCTGTTCGGGGTCGTCCGGATAGGGCGGAATATCAAACAGAGGCACGGCGTGGTAGGTCTGGCCTTGCAGGACTAACTCGGGCTTGAAGCGGGTGCGGTCTTCGTCCCACGGTTCCGCGACCTGGCTGAGCGCGATCGCCAATGAGGTTTCCATCGAATCCTTCACGGGGCGTTTCTTTCCGCGCCGCGGTGCGATGGCCTTACGCCTGGGATTCTCTGCAAAGGAGTCGCTGTTAGCGGGAGGCGGGGTGTCTGCAGGGGGGGTGGAATCGTGATGTGCCATAGACGTGCCGAAGAGATCAAGTTAGGTGAGCCCCGTCCCGTAAGGGCGGGGGTGGGGTTGCGACTCTGATTACCAATCGACTTCACTCAATACGGAATTTGAACTGGAAGTCACTACTCTACCCCGGGCCTTACGGCACCGGGCTCACCAGAGTTGGTTATGTGTTAAGTCTAACTGCGTGTACCGCAACAAACTCCAAATGCGACGGCGGCCCAGCCGACCAGGAAGAGCACGCCGCCAATCGGAACAATCGCTCCCAGCCACCGTTGTCCGGTCAATGTTAGCAGGTACAGAGAGCCGGAGAAGAGGATGGTGCCCAACAGAAATGACCAGCCCGCGACCGACCACGCTGCAGAACGATTCGACTGAGCCAGCAGGCCTACGAGCAGCAACGCGAGTGCGTGGTACATCTGGTACTCGGCCCCGGTCTTGAAATCCTGCAAGTACTTCTGGGCGGCCGGGATCTTCACGCCGGCGACCTCTCGGGGTTCGGCTCGGGCGTATTTCTGTTTGAAGTAGCCGTCCAGGCCGTGTGCGGCGAACGCGCCGGAGCCGACGGAGAGTCCCGCCAGGACGGCACCCAATATCAACCATATGCGATCGTTCATGCCGGGAAATCCTCTGTAGCCTGACTCTCCAGAGTTGGGCGAGACTCGTGTATCGAACGAAATCGCCCGACTCTGGAGAGTCAGGCTACGAGTTAGCCTTCAATTCGCAGGCCGAGCGCTTTTAAGAACGCTGCCAGCAAGGCTGGATGAGCGGGCCACGCGGGGGCTGTGATCAAGTTGCCGTCGACTTGCACGCCGTCGGCAGGAATCTCAACGTAGTTCCCGCCAGACGCGATCACGTCGGGACCGCAGGCGGGATAGGCCGTGCATGTTCGCCCGTTCAGGACGCCTGCTGTGGCCAGCACTAGCTGGCCGTGGCAGATTGCGGCGATCGGCTTCTTCGCCGTGGCGAAACTCCGGACCGCTTCCAGGACGGGAGCATGCAATCGCAGATACTCGGGAGCACGTCCACCGGGGATCAGCAGGCCGTCATAGCTGGCGAGATCGATCTCGGCGAACGTGGCATTCAACGCGAAGTTATGGCCCGGTTTTTCCGAGTAGGTCTGATCCCCTTCGAAGTCGTGAATCGCAGTTCGGATGTGATCGCCGGCCCGTTTGTTGGGGCAGACGACATCGACAGTGCAGCCCACCATCAGCAGAGCCTGGTAGGGGACCATGACTTCGTAGTCTTCAACATAGTCACCGACCAGCATCAATATCCGTCTGGAGGCCATTGCTCTGTACTCCTTCTTAAGAACCGCGATCGATCAGCGGTGTCCGGGAAGGTGTCTGGCCTCAGAAGCGGTACCACTGCGTCGTCGTAATCAATGTTGAATTCTATGTTTGAATTGTCGTGATTTTTGATACTCGTGCAACTGTCCGGATATGAGGCCGCTGATCGCTTCGCTTCAGCGGCGTGCGATCGCGGAGCGATCACCGACTCTCATTACTCACCACAACACGGGCAGACTTCTGGGACGAAGACTGTCATGGTGGCTGAGTATTGGGTCAGGTCGTAGTCCTTCGTTTTTTCTTCTGGCGATTGATGATGAACGACCACCAGATAGTAATTCCCGGTCGTGGGAGTAAAGCTGGCGAGGCCTTGTTCGTCGGTGCGGCGTTCGAATTGGTCGTCGAAGTCTTTGGCGAGAGTCTGGCCGCGCGGGATAAAGCTGACTCGCCCATTGGCTAGCGGTTTGCCCTTCAGCAGTACTCGTACCTGGATCGCCTTCCCTGGTCCCATGGGAGCGACGGGATTCGTGACCGGCACGAGTTCCAATGCATGGCCCAACGGTTTTTCAAATCCCGGCAGATCGGCTGGCACCTTATCGAGCGAGGCACTTGCCAGGAAAAAGGATTTGGCACTCCTTACGGAACGAACTGGCTTCCCGTGATTGACGACACGATCCATCGTGTGTTCGATGACATAGATCCCGGCTTCGGAGGTCGCGAACTTGGTGGTCCAGAAGCCTTCTTTCGGAGCATATCCCAGATCGCTCAATTGATCCTTCACGTCATAAATCTTGGCGCTGGGACTATGGACTTTCAGCTCTCCGCCCGTTGGATCGATCTTGCTGGCCAATTTGAAATCACGATGGTCATTGCCATGATTCCCCAGCATGAGGTCAATGTGGACCGCATCTCGCACGCGAATCAGGTTTGTATTTGTCTGCACCCAGGTGTCGTGGGCCAATGCGGCGGATGTTGCCAGAAGCAGTAAGCAAGAACTGATCAGGATGCGTCTCATATTGGTGAATTTCCAGGAAAGGTGAAGTAAATACAGGCACTGTGAGTCGGCAACGCCGTGCGCGACTTTGTAGTCGCATTCGCCAGCATGCGGGCGTTTGCCGGACTCGCTCCCGCATTCTGGCGAATGCGGCTACTTGGATTGCGACTTAGTAATCGCCGTTCACTTCTCCGCCCGATCGGGAGGCGAGTCCCTGCCAGAGGACGGAATAGACATTCTCGCTGACAAATCGCGTCGATCCATCGCACAACAGGACGTGAACACCGCCGATATGACGGCTGCGGGCCGCAGTCAATCCGGCGTTATGACTGTTGTTGCCGCAGTCGAAATAATCTGAGTTGGGGGTCAACCCGTGGTTGTAGAGAGTATCTCCGAAATGTCCGTTCATCCATTTCGCCCCACGAATTCCCGCCCATGATCCAGCAGCACCCACGACGCATGCGCTGGGGCTGGGATCAGTGCCGGTGATCGTGTCGTTCTGCGCGGCGGTCAAGTTGAGCACTTGCAGGTCGGAATTGTTTGGCGCGGTGCTGGCTGGAATCGATCCGACGCCGTCTCCGCCGGCCGCAAAGCCATTGCCGAGTGTTTGTTCGCTCGCGGCCACCGTGTTCGACATGCCGTCGGTCACATCTCGAAACCGGACGACGCCACGGAGCTTGACGTCCATCATGACTCCATCACCCAGACGGATATAACGCGTCGTCGGTGTCGATCCACTCCCGGTACATACCACATAATTGGTGCACCCGTACGAGCTTCCCTGGACTGTGCCCAAGTCGCTGGGACAGAGCAGCATCGAGATCTTGGTGAGACCCGCCACCACATTCTTCGCGTAGGGGGCGACGGGGGGCTCGACGAATGTGGGGGCCGTGTTGAAGTCGATCAAGTTGTACA
>JAQGHS010000985.1 GCA_028291605.1 Planctomycetaceae bacterium
GGATCAAACAGGGAGCGGCCTGGCCGACGGCGGCTCCGGTGGGGGGGACAAAGTCTGGCGATCCACTGGCCTGGAAGAGTCATTGGTCGCTTCAACCCGTTCGCCAGCCGGCCCTGCCTTCGGTCAAGAACTCGGGCTGGGTACGGAATGAAGTCGACTATTTCATCCTCGCGAAGCTCGAGGAACATGGCCTGACACCTTCACCCGCCGCCGACCGTCGCACATTGATGAGGCGTGCCTATTTCGATGTCACCGGTCTGCCGCCATCGTTTGCTGAAGTTCAGGCGTTTGAACAAGACCCCCGTCCCAACGCGTATGAATTGGTGATCGATCGCCTGTTGGCGTCGCCCCAATACGGTGAACGGTGGGCTCGGCATTGGTTGGATGTGGCCCGGTATGCGGACACCAAGGGCTATGTTTTTCAAGAGGATCGGAACTACACGCAAGCCTTCACCTACCGCGACTGGGTCGTGAAATCGTTGAATGCCGATCTCCCCTACGACCAATTTCTGATGAAACAGATCGCGGCCGATCAACTGGTCACCGAGGCCGATCAGAGTGATCTGGCAGCCATGGGATTTCTGACACTCGGTCGTCGGTTCCTCAACAACATCAACGACATCATTGATGACCGGATCGATGTGGTGATGCGCGGGACGATGGGCATGACCGTGAATTGCGCCCGCTGTCACGACCACAAGTACGATCCGATCCCGACTCAGGACTATTACTCGTTGTATGGCGTGTTTGCCAGTTCCGATGAGCCCAAGGACGGCAACTTCCCGCTCCGCCTGGTCGACTCGCCAAAACCGCACAACGTGCAGATCTTTGTCCGCGGCAACTCGGGGAATCGCGGTGCCGAAGCGCCGCGGCGTTTCATCCTGGCTGTCGCTGGTGAGCAACGGAAAAACTTCGAAAAAGGGAGCGGTCGGCTGGAACTCGCGCAGGCGATTACGAATGCCGACAATCCGTTGACCGCCCGAGTCTTCGCCAATCGTGTGTGGGCACATTATTTTGGTGCGGGGCTGGTCAATACGCCGAGCGATTTTGGGCTGCGGAGTTCGCCGCCAACTCATCGGGAATTGCTCGACGAATTGGCTCGCGAGTTCATGGATTCCCAATGGTCGATGAAGCAATTGCACCGCCGCATTCTGCTCTCGGCAACCTATCAGCAAGCGAGCTTTTCACGACCCGAAGCCGAAAAGGTCGATTCGGAAAATCGCCTGGTCTGGAAGATGAATCGCCGCCGCCTGGAGTTCGAAGGGCTGCGTGACAACTTGTTGGCCGTGTCCGGACAGCTCGACCTCGCGATTGGCGGTCCCGCGGTCCAATTGGAAGCGAGTCCCTTCCCCAAACGGCGGACATTGTACGGTTTCATCGATCGCCAGAATCTGCCCGGCCTGTTCCGAACCTTCGACCTGGCGAGTCCCGATGCCCATACGCCTCAGCGATTCACAACGACAGTGCCGCAACAGGCCCTCTTTATGTTGAACAGTCCGTTCTTGATGGAGACCCTGAGTCAGCTGGCGAACCGACCCGATGTGGTGGCCGCGGGTGATATCAACGAGCGAATCCGATTGATGTACCAGTTGATTTACTCGCGGCAGCCGAGTCCGCGAGAATTGGAGCTGGGTGTCGCTTACATTCGGGCCGCTCAGGAAGCACCACCGCTCGAACTGGCGGCCGCGTCGCCCTGGCAGTATGGCTACGGCGAATTCGACTCAACCACCAGTCGACTGAAGAAATTTGAACCGATTCCCAAATGGACCGGCAAATCCTGGCAGGGTCAGGACCAGTTGCCCGACCCGCAGCTGGGCTGGGTTTCGTTGAATGCCAACGGCGGGCACCCGGGCAATGATCTGCAGCATGCCGCGATCCGTCGCTGGATCGCACCGCGGGACGGAACTTTGTCCGTCAGAGGGAAGTTGAAACATGCCTCAGGCGAAGGAGATGGCGTGTTGAGTCGCGTGATTTCCAGCCGCAGCGGAGTCGCCGGTGAATGGACCGCACAGAAATCGGAAGCCTCGACGAAAGTGGAGGGACTGACGGTCCAAGCGGGGGATCAGCTCGACTTCTATACCGATTGCCGGTCGAGTCCCAATCACGACTCGTTCGAATGGACCTTCAAGCTGCGTCTGGAGCCGACGTCGCCGAATCAACAAAGCGAGTGGAATTCTCAAGCGGATTTCCAGGGACCGCCACCGAGTCCGCTGCCTGTCTGGGAGCGCTACGCCCAAGTGCTGCTGATGGCAAACGAGTTTGTCTTCGTCGATTAATGTTGTGGTTTTAAGAAGAGTTTTTAGCCACGGATCGACACGGATGAAACACGGATTGGATCATCCTATGGCAGCGTCTTCTGGCATCGCGGAGTGGATCACGACGGCCTACGTTTCAATTACCTGACGGCCGACGATGTGTCTGTCTTTTTCTGTGTTACTTCCGTGTCAATCTGTGGCAAAAAAACTTTCTTAAACAATCTTAATCACGGTATCCACGTCAAAATCTCCTCTACACTGTGTCGCTTGTAACCGGTATAAGACTGTTCTACGGAGGGCAGGCCCTTGATCCGTGGTAAATCGACCAGCATTGAGAAGCACGGCGCCCGGATGGAACCCGAGATCGAGATCAAGACCAAGCGCAGGTGGAAGCCGAAATCGTTCCGCGCGCTGTGGGGTGCGATCGCATTGCTGCTCATCGCGGGAGTGGTCGTCTGGTATCAACGTCGCCCACCCGCCCCCGTCTACTCCGCCAAAGAGGTTCCTTCTCGAGCGAATCGCATTGCTTTTAGTCCCGAACGCGGGGCGAAGTATCTCGCCGCAGCCTTCTCCGATGGTCGCGTTCGCATTTGGGAAACCGCAACACGGCGTGAATTGACTGTGAAGCTGCCGAGCCAATGGCCCCTGAATGATCTGGCCTGGACGGGCGACGGCGGGACATTGTTTGCGGGAGGTTTCGAACAGCACGTTCTGGCGTTCAATGTCCAGTCCTCGCGCGCGGGTAAGCTGCCCAAGTTCACCGCGCCGGTCGCTTCGGTGGCCGTGCATCCGGGGAAACCGGAAATGATTGTCAGTCTGGCCAATGGCGAACTCTGGTGGCTGAATTTTCAGACGGAAGAACGAGCTGAAATCAAATCTGGTCACACCGGAATCGTCAAAGTCGTACGTTATCACCCCGACGGAAATCTGTTTGTGACGGGGGGGGCTGATAAGCAATTGGTCTGGCATGATGTCAAGACGCAAGCAGTCTCAAAAACAGTGGCTGCTCATGAGCATGAAATCAGTTGCCTCGCCTTTTCCGCGGATGGTACTCGAATTGCTTCGGGCAGTTGGGACAACACGGTCAAAGTCTGGCAGGTCGATTCAGCAAATCCATTGGGCACATTGCCCCACCCCGAAGGCGTCGTTGAGGTTGGCTGGCAGGGGTTGGATGTGGCTTCCAGTTGCTGGGACGGTCAGTTGAGAGTCTGGAATGTCAGCACCACCACGATCATTCGTGATCGAGCCTGTCGGTCGGATGCCCTGGCCTTCGCGGTCTGGCCGGGGGGCGAATTGATTGCGGAAGTGGATTCTGCGGGCACGTTGCACGTTGACGCCCCCTGATCTATCAGCCGCAGGGCGCTAGCCCCCGGTTCGAAGTTCTAGAGACATCCCGAACCAGACGCTAACGCGTTCCGACTGATGGTCTGAGGTGCTGGCGAAGCCCTTCTGATTCGATTATAAGAAGCAGACTGCACCGCATTTTGATTGCTTCTCAAGTACCACTCACCCGGAGTTTCCCCGATGTTGCGCACGTGGTGTCTCGGAACAGTTTTGCTGCTCACGTCGAGCTTCGCGTTTGGCCAGGATTTGCCCCTCAGCGGCGTATTGGTGGATGGCAAGGATTGGGAATTGGTCGGTGAGGGCTACAAGTTCACCGAGGGACCGGCCGTCGATGCCAAGGGGCAGGTTTATTTCACTGACATCCCCGAAAGTAAGATTTATAAGATCGATCTGGATGGCAAGGTGATTGTCTTCGTCGAGAATTCGCAGAAGACCAATGGTCTCATGTTTGGCCCAGACGGCAAACTCTACGGTTGCCAGAGTGGCTCGAAAAAGATCGTGGCATTTGACGAAAAAGGGCAGGCGGAAACGATTGCCGAAGACATCGACTCCAACGATCTCGTTGTCAGCAGCAAGGGGGGCATTTTTGTGACTGATCCCCCAGGTGGCCGAGTATGGTACATCAATCCTCAGCGAGAAAAACGCGTTGTTGCCGAAGGGTTGAAGCCGAATGGCGTCATCCTGACGGCCGATGAAGGGACACTCGTCGTCACGGATGGACAAGAGGCTACGCTGTGGACATTCCGCGTGGAGGCCGACGGCAGCCTGAAACACAAGGAGCGCTTTTATGGGCCATTACGCATGGTGATCGGTCAGACCGGAACAGGATCGGACGGCATGACCGTGGATTCGATCGGGCGACTGTATGTGACCACGCGAGCCGGTTTGCAGATGTTCGACCCGATTGGTCGGATGGGTGGCGTCATTCACAAGCCAGTCCGCGACAAACCGCTATCAAATGTCTGCTTTGGTGGTCCGAAGCTCAATGTTCTGTATGTGACTGCCGGTGATAAGGTGTTTCGTCGTGAGACTCAGGCGACTGGTATCAGATATACACCAAAGTAGTCTTCACGTTCCGCGTGAAGGCTACTTTCTTCGAAAGGTTGACGGTTTGTGAGTGGTCGCATTCTGGCTCTGGGTGATATTCACGGCTGCAATACTGCTCTGGATACGCTGCTGGGGCAACTCCAACTCGTCGCCGATGATAGCGTGGTCGTCCTGGGTGACATTGTCGACCGTGGGCCGGGGACGCGGCAGGTGATCGAGCGTTTACTCGAATTGCAGCAATACTGCCAATTGCAGTTCGTGAAGGGCAATCACGAGCAAATGCTGCTCGGTGCGCTCGATGGCACGTATCCCGAATCCAACTGGCTGATGTTTGGGGGCCGGGAAGTTCTCGATAGCTACGGAGAGACGCTGGAAAAACTCCCCTCGGAGCATCTCGAATTCCTGCGTTCTGCGGTCGACTACTATGAAACGCCGACGGAAGTCTTCGTCCATGCCAGCCTCGAACCGGGAGTTCCCCTTTCCGAACAGCACGAGAAATGGCTGCGTTGGACGCGTTATACGGGGAATGAATTGCCGTTGCCGAGCGGTCAACGGGTCGTTTGCGGCCATACACCGCAGGCGAGCGGCCTGCCAGCACGCTCGCGGGGCTGGGCCTGCATCGACACCTGCGCATACGGCAACGGCTGGCTTACCTGCCTGGATGTTCTGACCGACGAGTTTTACCAGGCTGACGAGCAGGGGAGATATCGGACGGGGCAGTTATGATGTGAGACATGCGGGAAATGACGAATGACCAAACCAGAATGACGAATGAATGACCAAATCCCAATGACCAATGGGACTGCAGCCGTCGCTCCCCAAGCATCGTGCAGTGACTTTTTCAAAACGGCATCAAGTTCGATCCATTCGGGCTTCGTCATTGGACATTCTTTCGTCATTCTGGTTTCGTCATTTCCCGCCTTATTCCCTCTCAGCGCACTTAGCCACAAAATGCTATACTAGGTTTGCGCTCCCACGGATCATCACTTCCCTCAAATTGTGGCCGACAGCCACCGGCGTGAACTTAGTAGGATCGGGTCTTGGCACAGGATGACATTTCGGAAGCCGTACTGGCAGAAGGCCAGCGGGCACTGCAGGCGGTTGATCCGTCCGCCTATCTCGTGTTGCCCCGAATTCTGCGACGCCTTGTGCTGCAGAGCCGGGAAATCACTGGACTGAGCTGGCACGTACCTCACCGCAAGTGTTACCTCGTCTCCCGCGAGCAACTGCTGAGATTCGTGGCTCCCGACGAATTGGGCGTCGAGCAAGTTCAGACCATTCCCGAGCAGGTGATTCTGATTTCGCGGCCTGATCGCGATGATCTCCCGGAATTGACCGCGGCCGCGCTGCAGACCTACATCTGGCGACTGCTGTTCCATTCGCGGGTCCATCGTCTTCTCGACAACTTGATCGCCTCGGAAAAGCTGACACAGACCACCATCCGGCTGCGGATTGACCGTATCGGCCAATCCGAATTTGACGAAGTCCGAGCGGTCTTGCGGCGCGAAAACTTCCTCTTTCCGCAGCAAGATCCGGTTGAGGTCTACGCGGAATTTGTCGCCGTCTATTGCGAACTGCGAAAATTCTCGCCCAGCTGGCGACGTTCCTATTTCCCCTCCATCCATGACTTCGATCTGATCGACGAGATTGTCCGCGAGGATCTGGACTTCGATGAATTGTTTGTCGCGACCCGCCTGACGGCGGCGGTCGCCCCCGTTCTGCCAGCGAGTATCGTCGAATCCGAGCCCGTGGGACCGACCGCGGCCCCCATTCCTCCCAGTCGGAAAGTACAGACGGGATCGCGGCGTGCTGAGCGCATCATGGAGACCTTGCTGAAGCGCGCGGAAAAACTGGCGGCTCAGGGGAATTCCGTACGCGCGGCAATATTGCGGACTCAGGCCTGTAAGTATTCCTCGGCGGAGGTTCAGCCCAAGATCCTGGAACTCGTCGATTCGGAAATCTCACGACTGACGGAACGCTTGCGGGTCGCGCTGGGTTTCGACGAGAACGACGCCCGCGACTGGCACGCGTCGCTGGGACTACTCGTGCGGAACGCCCTGCACGGGTTCTGGAATAATGATGCCCGGCTGTTGTTCGATCTGCAAAAAGTTTGTGTCGATCACGAACGTGAGATCTCCGTCGTCGACTTAGTCGGCTGGGTCTGGTCTTTGGGACGTCAACCGCTCCGCCGACCGCTGCCGAATCAACGTGAGGTGCTGATGTCGAAGCACCTGCGGAGTGCGACTGGCAGAATCCCCACGACCAATCTGGCCCCGGCACAACGAGGGCTGTTATCCCGATTACTGCATTCTGCCGCCAGATCCGCCGAGGAACAACTTCGGACGCGGTTGCGCCCGCTGATCGGTGAGGCATTGCAAAAGGTGGGGCTTGAGCCGCAGAATCTGCCAGAGCGTGTCGCCCGTCGGAAGCTGATTGAAGAGCTCAGCGACGTCGTCGTCCATCGTGGATTTCTGACGATCGGCAACCTGCGGGATTCAATTTCCAGCAATAATCTCAAGCTGTTTGACCTGGAGACGTTTCAACAATTCCTGCGCGGCGATCAGTTGCTGCGGGCTGACCGCGAGCTGTCGCGCAAGCTGGATGGCGTCTATAACCCGGCAGAATTCTACATGCGCTGGCTGCAGCGTCTGAGTTCGCTGGCGTTCGGGACGCGTAATGGCCGTTTCATCACGCAATACGTTGCGATTCCGTTTGGTGGTGCGGTGGTGATCCTGGAAGGCCTCGATCATCTCGTGCATGCCTTTTCCGGCCTGTTCGTACACCACGCGGCACCCATTGAGTCAGCCGTGCACGCCGTCGCCACAGAAGCTGTGGCACATGCAGAACATAGCAAAATCTTCATGTCGTGGCCCACCTTTATCGGGTTGGGTTTCTTCCTGATGGCCTTGATGCACGTCACTTCCTTTCGCAAGGGAGTCGTAGAGTTGCTGCGGCTGACATGGAAGATCCTGCGCGTCTCACTCTATGACACGCCGCTGTGGCTCATCAAGCTGCCGGTCGTGCAGAGCATTCTGCGCAGTCAACCGGTGGTGTTCTTTCGCCAGGTCTTTCTGCTGCCGTTGATCGCCACCGCGATGCTCAGCCTGGTGATCATGCCGTTTTATTCCAGTTGGAATAGCTGGGGGATCAGCACGGGAGTCCTGGGACTGGCATTGTGCATCATCTTGAATTCGCGAATGGGACGCGATCTGGAGGAGGTCTCGTCCGAGTACGTGATGCGGCTGATTCACCGGATCGGCGTGCGGTTCCTGCTGTCTCTGTTTGAACTGATCATGGACACCTTCAAACGGATCCTGGAGTTCATCGAGCGGTTGCTATACGCCGTCGATGAATGGCTGCGGTTCAAGAGCGGCGAGTCCGATTTGACGCTGATCGCCAAGGCCCTCCTGGGAGTCGTCTGGGGCGCGGTCACGTTCGTCGTTCGGTTTGCAGTCAATTTGCTGATCGAGCCGCAAATCAATCCGATCAAGCACTTTCCCGTGGTGACTGTCGCCCACAAGATCATCTTCACGACCATGAACTGGCCGCTGACGATGCTCTTTCACAAGGTGTTCAATTTCAATTTGGCCTTCGCTGGAACCCTGGCGACGATGATTGTGTTGACGTTGCCCGGTGCTTGTGGCTTCATCGTCTGGGAATTGAAGGAGAATTGGCGTTTGTTTGCCGCGAATCGGTCGAAGCGACTGCTTCCCGCGCGAATCGGTTCCCACGGGGAAACACTGATCCGCCTGATGAAGCCGGGATTGCATTCGGGAACGTTACCAAAGCTGTATAGCAAACTGCGGCGTGCCGAGCGCAAGGCCCATCTGAAACGCTGGAAAAATGCGAAAGCGGTGTGCGTCGAGAAACTCCATCACGTCGAAGAATCGGTCCGTCATTTCGTGGAACGCGACTTTTTCATGCTGCTGTACGAGAGCCGCGGATGGGGCGGCCTGAAATTGGAGTTAAGCCATGTCGAAGCCGCCTCCAACAGTTTGCGAATCGATATTCGCTGCCCAAGCCTGCCGGGTTCGCCTCTGCGGCTGGCCTTCGAAGAACAGTCGGGTTGGTTGCTGGCTGGCCTGCCCACGTCTGGCTGGGTGTGGAAATTAAGCGAACCACAACTCGAGTGCTTAAAACTGGCGCTCGCCGGCATCTACAAGCTGGGTGGAGTCGACCTGATCCGGGAACAGATCACGTCACAATTTGCACCGCGAGAGATCCGCTATGATGTTGCGGATCAAGGCCTTGTCGTGTGGCCGGATAAGGCGTTCGACGTGGAAGTTCGCTACTACCTGGACGATCGCCGCCTGATTTCCCCCCGCCCGCGCCGAGTCGCCCGCGAATATCAGTTGCCCGATCTGGACTCGCGAGCGTTGATCTACAACTTGAATTCCATCTCCTGGCGACGCTGGGTGGATGCGTGGACCGCAGAGCAAGAGGGACGCGATCTCCCCGTGTTATTCGCCGAAGAAATCCGCATGCTGCCGCGGTTTGAGTTGCATCCGGAAGTCGAGACGAAGCCCGTCGGGCACGAGCCAATTCCACACGCGTAGCGCGTGTATTCCGAAGGATGTCCCCAAGCCCGTCCTGCGGAATACCACGAAATACTACGGCGAACTAAGCCAGAATCGGCCCGACGTGGATCTCGATCCAGGTCCGGATTTCCCCCCCGACAGGCAGGACGCTCCAACCGGCGTCGATTCCCTGCTGCTCCAGGTTGATCGCATT
>JAQGHS010000994.1 GCA_028291605.1 Planctomycetaceae bacterium
CGAAAATCCTTCAACCTCCTCGGCGAGAGACTGTTAGCAAGTGGGACGAATTTGCGATGACAGCGCTGTACCCCTCGCCGCTATTGATCCTGGCCACTGCGGGAATGGACTTAGCGTATTGGAGAACTCCGATCTGGCAACTCATCGAGAAGTACGCGGCGGCGATCGTACTCTTGCTGGTCTGCGGACTATTGTCGAGCATCGCCGCCTGGAAATTGGCACCGCGATTCAGCGGGGCTCCGGCGGAGTGGGGCTGGCTAGTGTTTATCTTCTTCATGGGATTGCCGGGTTTGGTCGGCTATTTGATGCACTTCCGCCGTCGAATTCGCCCGATGCTGGAGCCCGCCACCCGACTGGGGACAGAAATCATGGCTTGAGCCACCATCGACCATGGTGTCGGGTTCCCGCCCATCGATCGATTGTGCAGAAAGCATGAAATCCAATGCGCTGTTATGGAAATCTCTAAAACAAATTGCTATCCTCGCGCATCGTCTACTCAATCAACCGGCAACGTTAGGCCGATCAGTTCCCCACCAGGGCAGGCTGAAGTCACTCAGAGACCGCTGTCGCGACCACGCGAGCCGGTTCGTTGTTGACCGCACTCGGGCGAGTGCACCGGTCCCCCGTTTGTTTTGACGGGTGCGTTGAGCCGGCCGCGGGCACTGGTTTTCGTCTTGGAAAGGAATCTCTCGCCATGAGATCTCGTTGGATTTCCGTCGGCCTCGCGTGGGCCTTAATCATAGCCGTTCAATGTCTGTCTCTCGCTGCTGTTTCCGCTGCGGAGAAGCCCAATCTCGTGATCTTCTATGCGGATGATCTGGGGTGGGGTGAAACTGGCTGTTACGGTTGTAAGGATATTCCCACGCCCCATATCGATTCGATCGCGACCAATGGCATCCGGTTCACGCAAGGATATGTGGCGGCGACGTATTGCAGCCCTTCCCGCGCGGCACTCATGACTGGCCGCTATCCGACTCGCTTTGGCCACGAGTTCAACAGTGTTGCCAATCGAAAGGGACTCGACCTGCATGAGACCACGATGGCGACTCGGCTGAAGGATTTGGGCTATGCCACGGCGTGCGTCGGCAAGTGGCATTTGGGTGAGCGACCGGAATATCGCCCGACGGCTCGTGGATTCGACGAGTTCTTCGGGACACTCGCTAATACCCCATTCTTCCATCCGACCAAGTTCGTGGATTCGCGAGTCTCGCAAGAAGTGCAACAAATCACCGATGACGCGTTTTACACGACTGACGAATACACGGCACGCTCGATCGACTGGCTCGAAAAGAACAAGTCCAAGCCGATGTTCTTGTATCTGCCGTTCAATGCCCAGCACGCTCCATTGCAGGCCCCGCAAAAGTATCTCGATCGGTTCCCGAACATCACCGACGAAAAGCGCAAACTGTTCGCGGCCATGATGTCGGCGATGGATGATGGTATTGGCCGCGTGATGGCCAAGGTCAAGGAAATTGGGCAGGAAGAGAATACCCTCTATTTCTTTATTGGCGACAACGGCGGACCAACTCAGGGGACGACCTCGCAGAACGGTGGACTTCGCGGCTTCAAGTCGACGACCTTCGAAGGTGGTCCGCGTGTGCCGTTCATCGCTCAGTGGAAGGGCAAGTTGGCAGCCGGCAAGACCTATGATTTCCCCGTGGTGAACTTCGACGTTCTGCCGACGATCATCACGGCGGCCGGGGGCAAAGTGGATCCGTCGTGGAAGCTGGATGGTGTCAACTTGATGCCGTATCTCACAGGCGAGAACAAGGCTCGGCCGCATGAGACTCTCTTCTGGCGATTCGGTCCGCAATGGGCCATTCGACAGGGTGACATGAAACTGGTCGTCGCGAGGGGAGGGAGCGGCAGCCCCGAACTTTACAATCTCGCGGCCGATTTCGCCGAGTCCAAGAACCTGGCGTCCGCACAACCTGAAAAGGTGAAAGAGCTGCAGACGATCTGGAAGAAATGGAGCGACAACCAGGCCGAACCCAGCGTGCCCGATGCTCCCCCGAATGCGAAGAAGACCAAGAACAAAAAGAAGAAGCAAGCTGAGGACGATTAGTGTTTCGCCGCGTCCCTCGTTACTGCTGTAGCTGTATCTGCCATGCGCCCGTGGTATGATTTGAGAACAGCGGTGATCGTTGAACTCAGTATTAGGAGATTCGACATGAGGGACATCCAGCCTGAGCAACATCCCTTGAACCATCCCCCACATTCAATTCTTTCCACCGGTTTGTTCTGGCTTGTGCTGGGGCCGATTTTAGGCCCTTCCTATCTCGCAGCGGTCGTCGATGACAACCTTCGCGCATCACGAAAACTGCCTCGCAAGGTGAATTCGGCAAGCGGATGGATTGACTGCTGGGGACGCGGCGCGAAGATTGGCCTTTTTGTCGGTGGCTTCCTGGCGACTGTTTTGGCTCTGTATCTCGCGCCATTCCTTGGCATGCGAGCGTTGTACATTGTCCAATTGATCGCTTTTCTCGGATTGTCACTGGGTGGAGCAATCGGCTTTGTTTGCGGTGGTCATGACGAGCCATGCGGTCCGGAGATAGTCCAGCCTAAAGATTGTTCCAGCTGAGCCTGGCGGCATCAGCCCCGGGGTTCCGTGGCAGACGCTGCTAGCGTCTGCGATCCGACGCTGGCAGCGTGTCGGCCACGGAGGGTCATCGACTCGGATATTGACGAATGGTGTCAGCAATAGCACACTGTTGTTGCCGACACCATTTTCTATTTCCATCCGATCGTCCAGCGCGAAGATCGTACACTCGCTGTCGATATGCAAATCAACTTCATCGACGTCACCAAAGTCAGTGCGGCCTGGGCCATCGCGACTGCTCTGGTGATCTTCTGGATTCACCTGACTCGTCCGGCTGCAATTCCACGTACGGTCTACAGTGCGTTCGTCATTGGGGTGCGGCTGCTCTTTGTCTACGGAGTGTCGTACGCGCTGCTCTGCATATGCCTCCGCGTTCCAATCAACGTCTTCCTGACCTTCTCGTCAGTGATTCTGTTGTTATCTTCCTTGGCAAGACTCGACGTGGCCCCTCCTATGCAGGAATTCTGGGGGATACTCTGGCTGACCATTATCATTCCGATATACATCCTGAAGCAGCTTATCCTGGGCTTTCCTGATCACGATGAACTGATTCCTCCGCCACCGACTGGCTCTGCGTCCAACGACATGTCGCATCTGATTCAAGCGACTGGTTCTGTAACAGCAACGCTCAGGCCAGCCGGCAAAGTTGAGGTGGCCGGAAAAGCCTACTCCGCTACGACCGCCGACGGAAAATACCTTGATCGAGGTGCCGCGATTCGAGTCTCTGGGGTTCGCAACGGCACCCTGATTGTCACAGTGGTCCCCCCAATCGAAGAACTGCCCGCGTAACAAAAGTGGTGATGCGACACTCTGTTCGATTGCGTCGGGCTCGAGAAAGGACTTCAATAGAGCCTGATTTCATACGGGCCATCACTCGACCGCTCCGGGAATGGTTGGTTTCGCTGACACTTCCGGTCTGAACTTGTTCGGACAGCACTCCCGCGGATCCTTTCATGCATAAGTCCCCCTCAGGTCGCTGGCTGACCATGCTGGTGCTGTTCGCCTTGTCCGCGAATTGCCTGCTGCTCAGCGGATGTTCTTCCGGATCTCAACCTCCGAGCGGCACTCTGCGAGCCGACGAGAAGGTGTCCCAGGCACAACCCGGCATCCCGGCAGTTCCACAGACAGCGACCGTTCCTGCGGCTGCCGATCAGGCTTCCGATGTGATCATCGTGGGGGCTGGGATTTCCGGATTGTCCGCGGCTCTGGACCTCGGACGCGGCGGTGCAAAGGTGACCGTGATCGATATGGCATCCGTGTTTGGCGGGCACGCGGTCATGTCGCAGGGGAGTCTGAGCATCGTCGCCACTCCCACTCAGAAGGCCGCCGGGATCCAGGATTCTCCGGATCTGGCCTTTCAAGACTTTCATCGCTGGGGCGAAGACCCGGCCACCGATTGGGTCCGTTATTACGTCGACCACTCGAAACGCGACATCTACGACTGGGTGGACGAGTTGGGCGTGCGATTTTCGGAAGTGGTGGCGTCGTCCGGGAATTCGGTCCCGCGCGAGCACCAACCGATTGGCCGCGGGATCGGTTTGGTCACGCCAATTTACCGCACTTGCCTCGAACTGGGGACGATCGACTTCTTGTGGAACAGCAAGGTTGTGCAGTTGCTGTTGGTCGACGGTCGAATCACCGGCGTGCTGGTTCGCGATGTGCGGACTGGCAGCGAACGCAAATTGCTCGGTAAAGCTGTGATCCTGGCAACGGGTGGATTTCAAAGTAACCTCGACATGGTCCGTGAGTTCTGGCCCGCCGAGTTTCGCTTCCCCGAACGCATTCTGGCCGGTTCTGGCAAGAACTCGATCGGGCTGGGGCATCAGATGGCGAAGGCCGTCGGTGGTGAACTCGTCAAGATGGACCATCAATGGAATTATTTCACTGGGTTACCTGACCCGCGCTCACCCGGCAGCAATCGCGGACTGAATGCCACTAATCTGTATGGTATTCTGGTGAATGCCGAGGGCCAGCAGTTCGTCAATTTCCACAGTTGGGCGAAGGAGGGCATGCCGGCGCTCCTGAAGCAAAAGCACGCGACTTGCTGGTGTATCTTCGACGAAGCCAGCAAACCCAACTTCAGCGTCTCGGGTTCTGACTGGGCCGACTTCAGGAAAGTCGACAAGCTCATCCTGCAAAATCCCAAATTGGTGAAACAGGCGGACACGATCGAGAAACTGGCAGAACTGTCGGGCCTGCCGGTCAAGAATCTGGCGGACACGGTGTCGCGCTACAATGCCCAAGTGGAGCAGGGCGAGGACAAAGACTTCGGCCGCTTCGGACCTGGCAAGCCGGCGTTTTCGAACAAGGCCTCCCCCAAGATCTCAACGCCCCCGTTCTATGCCATGCAGACCTATCCGCTGACCCGCAAGAGCATGGGCGGAGTGGCCATCGACCTGAGTTGCCGCGTGTTGGACAAACAGAAGCAGGCGATCCCCGGCCTCTATGCCGTCGGAGAATTAACCGGCCTGGCGGGAATCAACGGCAAGGCGGCATTAGAGGGGACGTTCCTGGGACCATGCATCGTCACCGGCCGCGTCGCGGCACGCACGCTCTTAAAGGAACTCAAGGTAACTGCTCAACCGCCGTTGGCGAATCAGTCACGATGCACGTCATGCCATGACTTACAAAAATTGCTGGCCCAACCCCGCGAGGGATACTGGCATTTCGAAGGCGTCCATCGGACGACACAAGAACGCGGTCTCGATTGCCGGTTCTGCCACAGCGAGTTGACTCCCTATCGCGCCGACAACCATCGGATCAACCGGCAATCGTTAACGGACAGTTGTGTGTTGTGCCACACCGCACAGGAGTGAAACTTTTGAGTAATGGCGATTCGATGCTAAGTAGCAGCGCAGAAACAACTAAGTAGCCACGTTCCCCAGAACGTGGGCGACTTACCCCGGATTCCCACGCTCTGGCGAGCGTGGCTACAGCACAGTCATTTTTGAACGTCTACTTAGTCGCGAGGTGCTCGTGGCGCCTTTTTGACGACGTGAATCGTCTGCGTCACGGTACTCGACACTTCGCTGGAATTCGCCAGTGTCACGCTCATGGTGCGGGTGGCCGTGTTCAATCCCTTACCCTTCGTCGAGAACGTGATGCCGCGAAGGAACGATTGAATGGCACTCGCAGTGACAGAACCATTTAATTGAATCTGGAGTGTAATATGGCCATTCGCATACACAGAACCAGTACTCGTCCCCAGGGCCGCGAAGGACGGGAACGTTACTGCGTCCGCTGACTTCTTCGCAGACCCAATGGCGTTGATACTGATCGTCAAGACGCCGTTTGTCAGGTTACTGAAGGGAACCGACACTTGCGGCAGTACCGAGACGGGTGGCTGCTTCTTGGTCCAGGTCACAGCCCCACCCGGTTGAGTTATTAACGGTGCGCCAATGGCGACCTGATAGTCTTCAACTTCACCATCGTTGGCCGAACCAGTTACGCTGAGCCCCCCCGCCGACGACAGACGGAACCGAGCAAACGTGTTTCCGATGCTCGCCCCCGCCGGCACGGCAATCGATACGTTATTGCTGCCCGCATGCAGTGACAAGCTGGTGGCGATCTGTTCGCCGGGATCGCTCCAGTCGCCATCGCGGTTGAAGTCGATCCACGCGTCGAGCTTTCCGGCCAGTGAGGCCGTGACCGTGGCGGCGCCGGTTGAGCCACCAACCAGATTCATGAAGACCACGCCGTCTTCGTCATCGGGCACGCCTGTCACGTCGTCACCGTTGGCTGTCGCGGTGGGCTGGCCATCGAATTCCCGATCGACTCCGGAACCGAGATACAATCCCGATCCCAGCTTGTGGCGGGCTCCGTCGTCGGCCAGCAGAGTCGGGTATTTTCCGGGGGTGCTGAAGAACGGATCAGGGGCGTCGCCGAAATCGAAGAGCACATCCAGGACCTCGGTCGACGTCTGGCCGTCCTCAACCTCTTCCTGCTCGAAGCCCACGTTGTCCGTCGCTTCACTGAAGAAACTGTAGGTATGGTTGACCTCGCCGGTGTAGACTGCGGAAGTCAGAGTCGTGTTCAACAGCCAGATCACAAAATCGCCACCGTTGTCGGAGACGTAAATATCGTAGAACGCGATCCCCGAGCCCGTCGGACCGGCGGCATCGTCGGTCCCTGACCAACTGACCTGGAAACTTGGGAAATCTTGAGTCGGAGCCAGGACGGTCACAGTGCTTGTCGGTGCCCCGTTATCGATCGTATTCGTGATGTGCGGCGTATCGATCGCCTCATTCGTATCGAAGACAATCGTCGCCTGCGAATCAATCACGACGCCGGTGTTCAGTCCCGCATTCGGGCGTACCGAGTATTTGACGAATCCATCGCCTTCAGGCGGTGTCACATTCGCGGGCAGGAAACCCGCCAGCGGATTGACAGGTGTGTCGCCCGTCGACGGATCCACCGTCTTAAATTGCCAAGTCACGATATGAGTAACAAAGTTGAGTGAGGCGGTGATATCGACGAACAACGCCGCCCCACCCGTGTTATCCGCAGCCGGCAAGGAGACTCGTGTGCTGAAGGAACTCGCTCCCGCCGGCACAGTCACCGTGGTCGAACCGAAACCGATGTCCCCTAACTGGAATGTCGACAGATCGAGATCGGAATCCAGGGTTTCGGTAATGACGACGTCCTGCGCGGGGGCCGACGCATCGGGAATGTTCTCGAAATCAATCGTGTATGGCAGCGTCTGATCATCGCGGACATACAGCGGCGGTCCCAGCAGATCATTGGGATCGCCCGACGCGATTTGCTCGGTGATGTGATCCTGAGTCTGCAGTGGCTTACACTTATTGTAGGCGTCTTGTAGTGAATAGCCGAGCCGGATATAGAACTCCATACAGTCCGCCATCCGTTGCGGGATACTTTCGCGGGCGGAAATGATGGAGTTCTCAGAGGTCTCGCGAGTCTTCCCCTTCAGGTTGGGATTCTTCCGCTCAATGTAGTCTTTGAGCTTCTGATTGAGGGTGGGAGGCGCCTTTTGTTTTGGCAGGGCATTATCCAACGGAACTCGATTAAAACCTGCCTCGTGAGAAAGACCATTCAGGAAATCGTCCGAGTCTTTCTTTTCCCGATCGGTGTACAGACCGGAATTATTGTCTTTGTAGCGCAGAACATCGTTGAGCTGAGAATTCGCGTCCGAGACACTCGGCAAGTCAGTACTGGGATCGCTACTCGGATCAGGAACGATGTCGACCGTTGCGCGGACCGAATCGCCCTCGAATCCCAAGGGATCGATGAACTGCACCGGCGAATTGCCAACATAGCGGTAGAGGTTTCCATCACCGCCCGACAGTCCCGACGGATCCTTTTGGGTAAACCGGCCTGTGGTAGGATCGTAGTATCGATTCCGCATGAAATAGAGCCCATTGGACTCATCCGTCACGCCC